>JAYWAU010000106.1:0-6404 GCA_043782265.1 Ferruginibacter sp.
GTTAAAAAGTGCTGGGCAAGGTACATGCGTGAATATCCTGCCAGCGTTGCAGCAAACAAAATGGGTAGCTGCCAGGTTTTATTTTGCATTGTTAATACCAATACAGTTGCGACAGCAAATGCAGACGCTGTGTGGCCTGAGGGAAAACTGGAATTGTTGGAGAGGGTTACGCCTTCAATAAATTGTGTATACTGCCCGCTTGTAAAAAATAATCTTGGTCGTGGGGATGTAACAAGATTTTTTATTATTTGCACCAGTAAGCCTGAAATTAAAAAGGAGAGCAGCAACGCCAATGCCTGTTTTTTTCTTTTGTAAAAAAAAAGAATAACTGAAATAAAAATCGCAAATAAGCCATCACCCACATTTGTGTAATTGATGAAAAAAGTATTTAGCCAATTGGTATGATAGCTGTTCAGTAATATAAAACTACCGCCTTTGCCATCTATTGCCAGCAATAAAAATCCTGTGATAAATAGCAGGGCCAATGCCCAAAAATACCACCTGCTGTTGCGAAAATATAAAGAGACATTCATTATGCTATAATTTGAAGAAATGCTGCCAATCTACCCCGGCGATTATTTCAGCCTTATTAAATTAATACAGTTTAAAATGTATAATTTTCAAAGGTATGTAAATTATGAGCGGAGCTTTATAAATGCAGTAAAACAATTTATAAATAGCGGTTACAAAACAGCAGAAAAATATAGTGATGATTGACTTGTTATTAAAGTAAGATGCCTTCTTTTTTTGCAGGCAGGTTTAATAACTTAATTTTATTGTACTAAATAAACAGTATAACTTGATGGTTGTAGCGAATACAAAATACTAATCGATTTTATACAATAACAATGAAAAAGACAATCACAGGTTATCACCTTGGCGACAGGGTTGATCTGAAAGAATTAAAAAATAACCTGGCTTACAATTGCATTTATGCAGACCCTACAGAATTAATGTATGATGCAGAGAATGTTTCTTACATCGGAATTTTCGATTATGGCAGTATCGTTTTCTTTGGTGTTGATAACAGTGAACAAACAAAAATCATCAACAGCATACGCACCATTTTAAAACTGGATAGTGCAGAACTTAAGCGGGAGAATTTTGATGTTGAGATAGATACAAATGCATCTTACAAAGTAATTTTTGACAGATTAATTATTAAAGAAATAAGCATAGACATTGCAAAGATTATTATGCTGAATATTGCGCAGTCTGTTGCGTTGGATTATTATATAGAGCAATCAAATATTTTATTGAGCCAAACTTACCAGTTTAGTCTTGAGCTGGAAGAGAAAGGGAAATTTGCTATTAAAGGCAAGCGGCTATTGAAATTTATCGGAAGATTATTAAATCTTAAAAATAAAATTACCCAGAACATTTACATTTTCGATAGCCCTACTTTAACCTGGAATGATGAGTATCTTAACCTCATCAATACAGATCTCAGCAGGGAACTGGATATTAAATTAAGACATACCAGTCTACAGGATAGTTTAAGTACAGTAAGAGAAAACCTGGAAATACTTAAAGACATCAATCAACATTCCCACAGCAGCAAGCTGGAGTTGATTGTGATTGCCTTAATTGCAATAGAAATTTTAAACTTGATTATTGGTAAGTTGTTGTGATTGTAATTTTTGGTATCAAAACAATTTTAAATCTTCCCGGGATTTTTATCAGCATGCGAACTTTCTCCTATCAATTTTTAAACTGCACTTACTTTTATTTAGTCCGTGAAACAAATAAATGCTATTGCAATTAAGTATGCCGGACAATAAATTTTACATTTTAACAAATTTTGGAGAAGTTGTTGAATGGAGAAATAAAACAATTTTAATGAATACTAAATATTTGGTCCTTTTTATTTTCCTCATAACAATATCGCTATTGGGTTGCAGCAAAAAAACTGTTCCGGTAACAACCACAACTGCTGTGGAAAATACAACTGTTGAGGCTCCAAAAAAAGTAGTTACTAAAAAAAAGGTTTCAGAACCAGTACCGAAAGTAATTTCAGTAAATGATCTGAGTGCAAAAAAAACTGTTGACGGCAGGCTATATTACGATTTAGAGGGACACCGGTACTGGCGCAATAAAAAAGATGGTAAGTATTATTTATACAATAAAAAGATGTATGCCAACGATGCATTTAAGCCCGATTAAATTTTCAATGTTTTAATTATACCTTTTTATTTTCAACTTAGCTAACCCGTTTCAACAATACAATCAAACAATTACAGTAAGTATTTTGTGGGTAAAATAATACACATGTATGTCGTCCTTATGCAGGGTTGCTCAATATTTTGTACTTTTAGCAGGTGGAGTTCTCAACATTTGTCAGGTAAAAAATATTCATGATTTCAAATATACGGTCGGGTTCTATTTTGCAGCATTATTTAAGCAATCAATATTCGTATGATGAGATGTTGGGTAAAGATGGTAACCTGCGTCCACACTGGGAGGCTTTCTTTAATTCTTTTAACCAGTTGGGAGATGGTGAAATAGGAAGTCGAAATACCGAAATTTCAAGATTATTAAAAGAGAATGGTGTAACCTATAATATTTACGGAGATAGCCAGGTATTAAACCGGGACTGGAACGTAGATGCAATTCCCTTCCTGATAAGCAAAGAAGAATGGGAAACAGCAGAAGCTGCATTAAAGCAACGGGCTGAACTATTGAATTTATTGTTACAGGATATTTATGGAGAGCAAAAATTAATTAAGAATGGCATTGTTCCATTAGAATTGATTTACAACCATGCCGGATTTTTAAGGCAATGCGCCGGAATAAAATTACCTGGCAAACACAGCCTGGTATTGTACTCTGCAGATATGGCCCGCAGCCCCGATGGTAAATTGTGGATCATCAGCGATCGTACACAGGCACCGTCCGGTTCTGGATATGCCTTAGAGAACAGAACAGTAATGACAAGGGTTTTGCCTGAATTATTTAGCGGTCTGAAAGTAAGGCATCTTTCTCCCTATTTTGATACATTGAACAATTCATTGAATGAATTGGGGGCCCGCCATCATCAAAATCCAAGAATTGTAATACTAACACCGGGGCCTGGTAATGAAACCTATTTTGAACATTCCTATCTTTCCTCTCATCTTAGTTATACATTGGTGCAAGGCAACGATCTGATGGTAAAGCATAATTTTGTTTGGTTGAAAACCCTCGGCGGATTAGAAAAAGTAGATGTGATCATTCGTCGTATCGATGATATTTATTGCGATCCTTTAGAACTAAAAGCAGATTCACAATTGGGTGTTGCCGGTCTGTTGCAGGTTATCAGAAGTGGTAATGTTAGCATTGCCAATCCGCCGGGAAGCAGCATTTTAGAGAACCCCGGCCTGATGCCTTTTCTTCAAAATATTTCTAAACATTTTTTTGGTACAGATTTGTTGATGCCAACCATTGCATCCTGGTGGTGCGGACAACCAAAGGAATTAAAATATGTGTTGCATAATATTCAATCACTGGTTATTAAAAAGATTTTTCGGGGCACCAGCAGAAGTACCTCTATTGATGGGGGGAGTTTGTCTGCTAACCAGTTAAGTGAATTAAAACAGCAGATAAGCAAGTATCCGTTTATGTATGTAGGGCAAGAAAAGATTGGCCTTAGTTCCACACCTTCACTGGTTGATGGAAAAATTGAACCACGCAAAACAATCTTTCGTAGTTTTTTGGTAAGTAATGGTGACAGCTACACAGCCATGGCAGGCGGCTTAAGCAGAACATCTTCTGATGCACTTAACTTTATTGTATCCAATCAGTCGGGTGGGCATAGTAAGGATACATGGATCATTTCGCCTGAACCCGGTAATAGCAGTGCGATTCCTAAAAAATACCAGGAACGCATACACGCTGCATCAAACGGAATTTTACCCAGCAACACAGCAGAAAATCTTTTTTGGGTAGGAAGGTATACAGAAAGGCTTTTGGGAAATGCCCGCTTTCACCGAACGGTTATTCAATCCATTACACAGGGTAACAGGTTGATGACAGATAATGATATTAAGACAGAACAAAATTTATTGAAAGCACTTACTCATTATACTTTTACCTATCCCGGTTTTGTTGAAGATGAGGAAGGCGAAGAAAATGATAATGAAGATAAATTAAAAAATCCCTGGCCGGAGCTGAGAGATATTTTATTTAATGAAGAAAGAGCCGGTAGTTTAAAATATGATTTCCTTCTTTTTATCAGGGCTGTTCATGCCGTTAGAGATCACTGGTCAATTGATACCTGGCGGGTATTAAGAGGAATGGAGGAAGCATGGTCAACTGTAAAAGATATACCAAAACCCGGGCATCTGAAAATGCAACATGTGTTGGATAGCCTCATCACTTCTGTTGTTGCTTTTATTGGGTTAAACAGGGAAAGTATTTCAAGGGAGCAGGGATGGCTGATGCTTGACATGGGACGAAAAATAGAGCAGTGTCTTTTATTGAGCAGCATGCTTCGTGCAACCCTTGTAAATAAATATGATGACGAGGTAGATTATAATTTGCAGGAAGCTTTACTGATAAGCAATGAATGTTTGGTTAATTTCAGGTACAAATACCGATCGTTGCTACAGTTGCCGTTGGTATTAGATCTTATGATTTTTGACCCTAATAATCCGCGTTCACTCGTTTACCAGCTGGACAGGTTAAAAAAGAATGTAGGAAATCTTCCTAAGGCAATGGGTGACCAAACAATTTTACCCCATGACCTTTTAATTGCAGAAGCATACAGTTTATTAAAACATACCGATAAAGAAAAATTATCGCTGTTAGATGAGGAAGCAGCCCAACATATTAAACTTGATGATTTTCTTTCAAAAATGTATGAACTTTTATCAGGTATACAGAGTGCTATTTCCAAAACTTATTTTATACATGCACAATCACAAAAGCAATTATTTTCAACCAGTCAATCTGATGAAGATCCGGCAGAATAACAACAAACCATCAACTATTAACGAAGCCCCATCAATCTATTTTTAATGTATCATAGAGTTATTCATATAACAGATTATATTTACGAGGTTCCCGTTAGTCTTTGCCATAATATTGTGCGTCTCATACCTCGCAGTACCAATAAACAATTCTGTAAAAAATCGGTAGTGAGTATTAATCCTGAGCCAGATGTATTGTTGGAGTACGAGGATTTTTATGGTAATAAACTGGTGTATTTTACAATAGAAAAGGAACATAAAAAGCTAAGTGTCCGGGTTACTTCTGAAATTGAAAAACTATCACCTTCTAATGAACAGCTGCCACAAAATAACCGGATTACCTGGGAAGAAGTATGCAGGCTAACATCAACAATAACACCTGAACTAACGGAAGTAAAACAATTCATAGCTGCAACGCCAATGACGATGGCAGATGAGGCTATTGTGGCTTATGCAATAGCGTCTTTTACTCCCGGAAAATCGTTGTTTGAAGCAAGTAAAAACCTGATGCAGCGTATCTTTGCTGATTTTAAATTTCAATCGGGGTTTACTACTATTTCCACACCGCTATCATTGGTTATGAAAGAACGTAAAGGAGTTTGCCAGGATTTTGCACACCTTGCCATTGCCTGCCTGCGTTCAATGGGATTACCTGCCAGGTACATGAGTGGTTACATCGAAACAATACCACCTCCGGGAGTTGAAAAATTAGTTGGCGTGGATGCTTCACATGCCTGGTTTGCTGTGTACATACCCGGAGCTGGTTGGGTAGATTTTGATCCTACCAATAACCTGTTGCCATCAGATCAACATATCACTATTGGGTGGGGCAGAGACTATGCAGATATTACACCGTTAAGAGGCGTTATTATGAGCAGCGGCAGACATGAACTAAAAGTATCTGTTGATGTAAGAAGATTGCCTTAATATGTTTTGCAATAGTTAAGTTTTACCAGACATATTTGCCAGTTTGCCTCCAGATTATAAAAATTGCTTTTGTCGTGCCACCCAGCTATAGTAAATTATTTTTAGTACGTTATTGTAAAGCCAGCTCCCAACCCCATATCACTATCATAATGCGATGAAACAGAAAGGTATTTTGTGGCAATGTATCTTAAGCCCGCTTTTTGCTATTTTTTCATCCTTTCCAAAATTACTTTCATTTCAGCAATCTCTTTTTCCTGCGAAGCAATAATACCCTCAGATAATTTTTTTACTTCGGGGTCTTTAAAATTTGCATTTTTACTCACCATGATTGCTGAAGAATGGTGAGGGATCATTGCTTTCATGTATTGCACATCTCCAATAGGTGTTTGTGTTCTTAAACCAGTTAATACCAAGGCAAATAAAACAATACTTGCTAAGAATCTGTTTAAAAACGATTGAGCATAATTCTTATAGCTGATAAATGAACCATTGCTACACTTGTACTATTGAGCCGTTCATAATTTTTTGAGT
>JAYWAU010000107.1:0-6387 GCA_043782265.1 Ferruginibacter sp.
GCATGCATGTCGTGAGCAAGTGGTTGCTTTAAAAATTTGCCATTTTTTTGCTGAATAAAAACCGCACCATCAGCACCTGCTGCTGCACCTATGAAGAAATCATCCAAACCATCACCGTTTACATCTCCTGCAGCAAGCCCCGGACCTTCATGCGAGCAGGTGTGCTGCAAAATGGGTTGTGCCTTAAAGTCAATGTAATCATCTTCTTTGTGCAGGTAATTTATTTGCAAAGAAGAATCAACCTCTGAAAGCAATGATGGTTTTATAATATTACCAAACTGTGTTACAGATGGTACTGCATTTTTATAATCGACCACCAGCATTTGGTTTAATGATGGCTTACTTAGAAGTTGTGTTTTACCATCAGGCCATAAAACTCTTATGCTGTCAATGGGCTTATCGCTTAATCCAAAATGAACCATTGCAGGTACGCTTGATAAATATCCCCTTACCGGCGCACAATAACCATATTGCAGCATTCCATTTTGCCATAAACAAATTTTAGCTTCCAGCCCGTCACGGTTTCCTGTAGGTCCTTTAAATTTTACTTCAATCCATTTTGCAGCAGGGTTTAGTTTATTCGTTTGGTTTTCATAAACGAATGCTGCTGCATCAATATTATTTACTACAAGGTCAAGGTCGCCGTCATTATCTAAATCACCATATGCAGCGCCATTCGAATAAGAGAGTTTATCCAAACCCCAATTTTTTGAAACATCCGAAAATGTAAGGTCGTGATTATTTTTAAAAATATAATTGTTTACATGTATGCCAGGATAATTTTCCAGCATCTTTAATCTTTCCTTGCGGTTGGCCTCAGGAGTACCCATGAACAAAGCACGTTTGCCATAGGTCATAAAATCGAGATTGGTTATATCAGTTTTATAACCGTTGGCAATAAATAAATCTTTCCAGCCATCATTATCAAAATCAGCTAACAAAGGGCCCCAGCTCCATTCAGTAGCATTAATACCCGATACCTGTGCAATTTCACTAAAGGTTCCGTCGCCATTATTCAACTGCAACGTATTACGTACATATTGGGGTGCATAACCCAAATTTAATGCATTATTAAATTCGTCATAGCGGTTACCAGCAATCGTCAGTTTCCATCTTTTATTATCCGGGGGAAGCATATCCACCGTTACAATATCATCATTGCCATCATTATTAAAATCTGCTACATCATTCCCCATTGCATTGTAAGTTTGATGCCGCAGATATTGATTCGCTTTATTAGTGAATGTGCCGTCATGATTATTTATCCAAACCAAATCGCTGGTGATAAAATCGTTAGACACGTATAAATCTGGCCAGTTATCTTTGTTAATATCACACACGGCAACCCCCAACCCAAAACCCTCTATCGTAATACCGGCTTCTTTGGAAACATCCGTAAAGTGCAAATTACCGTCATTGCGGAAAAGTTTGTCGGTAGTTGACGAAGTTTCGACTT
Organism: Ferruginibacter sp.; assembly: GCA_043782265.1. Taxonomy (GTDB): domain Bacteria; phylum Bacteroidota; class Bacteroidia; order Chitinophagales; family Chitinophagaceae; genus Ferruginibacter. The sequence goes on from JAYWAU010000107.1 coordinate 1,457, forward strand.
TAGACTTCATTTCCCGGGCATTATTTCGATTGTAGTTTACAAAGGAATTACGCATAAGGTACATGTCCAGGTCGCCATCTTTATCATAATCGAAAAAGGCAGCTTGAACGTCGTAACCATCATCATCCAGGCCCATTTTTGCTGCTGATTCTGTAAATGTGTTGTTGCCCTTGTTAATGAAAAAATAATTACGCCTTTGTGAAGCCGGTGTATTTTTATTTCCTGATTTACAAATATAAAAATCCTGATAACCATCCTGGTTAATGTCTACCACAGCAATACCATAACACCAGCCCTCTGCTTTTAACCCGCTTTTTTCTGTAATATCTTCAAACTTTAAATTGCCTTTGTTGAGGTAAAGCCTTGCAGGAACCATGTTACCAGTAAATAAAATATCCTGCAACCCATCGTTATTAATATCACATAACGCAACACCGGCACCATTGAACATGTATTCAAAATCCAGTACTGTAAGAGAATCGGAGTAGGTAAGTTTATTATTAAAATTCACGCCACTCTCTGATGGAATTACTTCCCTAAAAACTGTATTCTGTTTTTTACAGCCTGAAACAAAAAAAAGTATTACTGCCAGACAAGCTATTTTAATTCTTAAACACATAACCATTTTTATTTAACAATTGCCTAAAATGTTTTTACAATTTAAACATTAAAAAGATATAGTGATCCTTAGGAAGGAAATATTTGTTGAGCAAGGCATCATTATCGGCAGATATTTCTTTCGGTGTCACGGCAGTTGCAATGAGGCTGTTTTAATTTCAAATTGGTCTTATCTTTCTAAGTTCGTAAATAATCCGCTTCTATTATAAAAGCAACAGGCAGATAGAAATCTGCCTGTTGCTTACTAAAAAAATTGCTTAATATAAAATAATCATAAGTCTAATTCGGTATCCGTCCTTTTATGGATTTTGCACAAGGCCACCGTGGTTTCTATCTATTTCATCCTGCGGGAAAGGGAAGATTTTTGCCCCGCCGACATTCCAACGGATCATGTCAAAATACCTGGCTGGTTCAAAACAAAGCTCTTTTTGCTTTTCTTTTTGAAGTTGCGCTATGGTAGCTCCAGACAAATTACTCAACCCCGCCCTGCTCCTTGTTTTGTTTATACAGGCATCAGCAGTTTGATAAACACTTATGCCTTTAGGTGTACCACCACTCAACAAAGCTTCGGCATGTAACAACAATATTTCAGGAAACCTTAGAAAGCGTTCGTTGTTTTTGTCAACAGCTCTGATATAATAATCGGCTTTCGCATTTTTTGGGCCTAAATATTTTTTAATGGCAAGCCCGGTAGGCGACAGTGACTTAGCATTTGGAGGAAGAACCTTAGTAAATACGGCCGACGTTACCCCTGCACCATCACCAGCATAGGTCGTATAATCTTCTCCCTCCTTATAATACAAAGATGCATCCAGCCTTTTGTCACCAGGCTCTTCATCAAACAAAGCTTTCAATTTTGTAGTGGGTACATACCAGCGTTGGCTGCCTGCATCTAAACGTGCATTAAAGAACCAGATACGAGGAGTACCCTGTGTAGACTTAAAGTCTTCATTTCCGTTATCGTCCAATATCCAACTGTTATCGTCCGAATAAGGTCCGCCAAACTGAACTTCAAAAACTGATTCCTTATTATTTTCATTTCCTCCGGCAAATACATCTTCATAGTCGGGTAATACCTCATACCCTCCATTTTTTTCAACATCTTCAAATGCGGCAACAGCCTCATTCCATTTTTTCATCCATACATTTACTTTTCCTTCGTAGGCCCGTGCTGCCCATTTCGTGGCCCGACCTGTATTGGCATCGTCCCATGATGCTGGTAAATCTGCAGCTGCAGCCTTGAAATCATCTAAACTAGCCTGTAAAAGAGCGGTTGGATCGCTATTCTTATAAGTAACTTTTAGCGATTTTGCAGTTTCTGTTACTATCGGGGCTGTTTTCCACATCTGGGCCGCTAAAAAATGAAAAAAACCTCTTATGAATTTTGCCTCAGCAACAACTGCCTTCTTTTCCGCATCAGTAAGATTATTTTTTCCATTATCAACAGCCTCCAACACAATATTAGCCCTGTTTATTCCTTCGTATGTTTCTGCATACACAGTGTAAATAAACCTGTTGTTCGCTTTTAAATTTAGTGCATCTACCTCTTGTGCATCAACTACTGTATTGTTCTGAGAGGTATTAAATTCGGCATCATCGCTGGCGAGCATGCTTACAACCCAAAATGAACCCCACCCGTTATGCCCGCCAAAAGAAGTGGCGCTGTTTACCATCCATAAATCCTGCATAGAGGAATATGCAGCAAACAAACCTCCGTCAAAATCCGCTTTTTTTGTATAAAATGTAGCGGTAGTTGTTTTATCCAGTGGTGTTAAATTGAGTTTATTGCAGGATACAATAATTGCCGAAGCACCAGCAACAATTAAAACCACTAAAAACAACTTTAGATAAATTCTTTTTTTCATTATAGTATCATTTAGTAATGTGATTAATCGATGTCTTTTTAAAAATTAATTTGCCATCCAACTTGTAACATTCTTGATTGTGGCGCATTACCATTATCATATCCATTTAAAAACTGGTTTTCTCCACCCGCAAAACTTTGTTGCCTTGTAACCTCAGGATCATACCCCTTATATTTTGTAAATGTAAAAAGGTTGGATACCCCTACATAAAACCGTGCATAAGAGATAGCACCGTTAGTAACATTTGATATGGATTTAATGTTGTACCCAAGTTGCAAGTTTTTTACCCGAAGAAATGCTGCGTTTTCTAAAAACCGATCGTTAAATCCAGCACCATTATTATAGTCACTATTGGCACGAGGCATGGTGTTGCTTTTATTGGAAGGCGTCCACCTGTCTAATACTGTAATACTTTGGTTACTTGATCCATTCATACTTTCAAGACCTGCACGGGGACCATCGTTAACCGTATAGTTGCCCACTCCCTGTAGTACAATTGACAAATCGAATAACCTATAATTAGCACCCAAATTAACTCCATAATAGAATTTAGGAATAGGGCTACCTAAAAAAGTCCGGTCGGCATCGGTTAATTTTTTATCTCCGTCTACGTCAACAAATTTTATATCTCCTGCTTTTGCCCCAAGGTATCCTTCCGTAGCAGGTACTTCAGCATCAGTTTGGTAAATGCCTTCGGTTTTATATCCGTAAAAATAACCCAATGGCCTTCCTATCGAAATCCGCTTATCGTTCAGCTGTATATAGTCAATGCCATCGGGTAGTTTTGTAAACTGATTTTTTACAAAGGTAAAGTTGCCACCTATGTTATAGCCAAAGTCTCCAATTTTGTCCCTATAATTTGCGCTAAACTCAATGCCCTTGTTGGTTAAAGTGCCCGAGTTTAAATCAGCAAACTGGTAAAAGCCGCTGGTTAATGCTACTGGCACGCTTATCAGCAAATCTTTAGTTGTTCTGCTGAAATAATCAATAGAACCAGTAAGTTTGTATTTAAGAATAGTAAAGTCGAGGCCCACATTTGTCTGAATTGCCGTTTCCCATTTTAAGTCCGGGTTAGCAAACAGCACCGGCGCATAACCGGTTGCTATTGTTTGTCCTTTACCAACCACATACTTAACAAAGCTGCTGAGCGCAGGGAGGTAAGAAAAATTGGTACCTGTAAACTGGTTACCCGACTGGCCCCAACCAGCCCTGATTTTTAAATCATTAATCAGATCTGATTTTTTTAAAAATTTCTCCTCACTGAGCCTCCATCCTAGGGAGAAGGACGGAAAAGTTCCTGAATTATTCGCTTTAGCAAACCGGGAAGATTTATCTTCTCTAACTGTAGCTGTTAACAGGTAACGATTGTTATAGGAATAAAATAAGCGGGCCAGTTTACCCTGAATATTCCAATGGTCGGCAGTTTCTGCAGAACCAAATGCTCTTGATCCGCCGGCCAGCCCTAAGGGAGGGTTTAACAGCCCATTACCCTGCACCCTCAATCTGCGCAAAAGATAACTGGTTTGCTCATACCCCACTAAAGCAGTTATTTTACTTTTGCCAAATGTTTTATCGTAGGTAAGCGTATTAGTCAAAGTGAGGGTTGCTTCTTTTGGCTGCTCATTTACGATTTGAGCTTCTCTTGGAGTGCCAAGCCCATTAAAATCAACAGCGTTCTGATAATACAAGCCGGTTGCTTCATTATAATCAAGTCCTAAACTGGCTTTGTATTTTAGCCCTTTTATCGGTTCCAACTCACCATACAGGTTTCCTAATATTTTATTACTCGCCACTTTAGTATAGCCTGCCTGGGGATCGTTTCCCCAAAGATAATTATACGCATTAGCACCGCCTGTGGTGCTGGCATTAGTCGGGTTATATTCGCCATTCGCTTTAAATGGCTGAAAAAAGGGTGCATTCAATGCAGCCCCGTATCCTGTATTGGAGGTTTCCTCTGATTGCACCTGCCTGTTGATTTTACTTATTAAAATGGACTCGCCGAATTTCAAAAATTTACCGATTTTTACATCCGAAGTTGCCTTTGCGGAATACCTCGAGAAACTTTGGGCTGGTAGGATACCGTCCTGGTTAAGATAACCTGCTCCGAAACTATAAGTGGAATTTTGACCTCCACCAGATATAGTTAAGTTATGAGAAGTTGCATTACCTTTTTTAAACACTAAATCCTGCCAATCAACGTTTGGTTGAGCAGCAAATGCTGAATAATCGCTATTAAATTCATCTTTTTGATATTGGATATATTGCTGTGAGTTCAACACCTCAAATAATTTGTTTTTTGGCACTGCCTGAACACCAACATAACCATCATATGATAGCCTGGCTGCGCCAACTTTGCCCCGCTTTGTAGTTACCAATATCACTCCGTTATTTGCACGGGCACCATAAATAGCGGTAGCCGAGGCGTCTTTTAATACATCAATACTTTCA
>JAYWAU010000108.1:0-6383 GCA_043782265.1 Ferruginibacter sp.
CATCACCATTTTATCAGGATGTGTGGCAGATGTGTTTTTTATTTTAATGGGGAACATAGTTTGCACCGGAACACTTGTGTTATGCAACTGGTAAATGGGAAAACCTTTGGCTGGAATTATTTCATTGTATTTGAACCTTACAGAATCATACAAACCTATTTCAGGTAAATAAAAACTCACTTTATCATTTTCAAAAACATTGAGAAAACCGGGGAGGAATGCTCTTTGGTGAAAAATTGCAGCATTGTTGGCTTCAGGCTGCTTTTTTTGTGCAGCTCCTCTTTTTATTGCAAACTTTAAAACAGATGTATTACCATTGACATCTTTCACTTCAATTTTTATCTGGTGGATGCTGTCATTTTCTATGTCAATTACACCGTTGCCTGCGGCCTCTCTATAAATACCGTTTGTATAACCCGGTAACTGGCTAAGGTGTTGCACAAAAGGTCCGCCTGTACTGCGTAGTTTGTAATCAATGTGTGCATTCAGGTATCTTGTTTCATCATAGCTGATGCTATCCATCTGAAAGCCCACTACCGGACTCTCATCATCTGATAAAACAGCCTGGTAAATACCATTTTTATTGCTAGAACCCGAATACCTGTCATAGGCAGTAATGGCAAAACTGACTTTATTTGTATTGTGGATGAGCAGGGTAGGTGTAGTTGTATACACTCCACTCACTTTTTTTAAAGTGTAAAATTTCGGAGTTTGTTCGTAAGTGCTGATGCACCTGTCGTACACGGCTAAGCGCAAAATATCCGGAGGTATATTGTCTGCAATAGGAAAACCAAAAAGCAACGGGTTTAGTACCTTATCTGTTTTGGTGTCTCTTATTTCAAAATGAGTGTGAGGGCCCTGTGAGCCGCCGGTGTTACCGCTATATGCTATAAATTGTCCTTTTTTAACAGAAAATAAATTGGCCGGAATATCAAGAAAAACCTTCCAGCTTTGCAATTGATATTGTTGCTCGGTAATGTACTTTTCCAATGCCGGATAAAAATCATTTAAATGGGCATATAAAGTAGTTAAGCCATTTGGATGATTGATGTAAATACACCTCCCAAAGCCATATGGTTCAATCTTAACTTTTGCTATATAACCATCTGCCACTGCTACTACGGTCACATTTTCCCTTTGATCTGTTTTACAGTCCAGCCCCATGTGGTAATGATTGGGCCTTAACTCCCCAAAATTGGCGGCCAGCCCTACTTTAGCAACAAGTGGCCATTGAAAATATCCATGGGGATAATTTTTTATTGGAAAAATTTGTGCACCTGCCGAAATAAAAAGAACCGAAAAGAAGAATACCGTAATTAGTTGTTGTACATTCATAGCTTATTATAAGTTGGCAAATTTAATTGTATTATCAACATCAAAACTTTTTACCATGAGTGTAAATTCAAAACACATAGCTACATTTTTATTAGGTGCTGCCGCAGCTTTAGCCGGTGCAAAATACATGAGTATGACCCCAGAAGAAAAGGAAAAACTGGCTGCTGATTTAAAAGACAAAGCGCACAAAATGAAAGACGAAGCAGAAGGTGCTTTCGACAAAGCCAAAGATTATTTTGACGAATTGAAAACAAAAGGTGCCGATGCCTTCAACGAACATTTTGGAGATGCTGAAAAAACAATTAGCGATTTGTTTGGGAAGAAGGATAATACCACTACTACTCCCTCATAAAACGGGCTCTTTAAGCATTATTTTTATGTAGTCAGATAATGTTAAACAGTTACGTTATTAACTGTAGTACTACTGCTATTGATGCACATTTTTCAGATTTACTTCCACTTTATAAAAGCTAAATAGCAGTACTGTCGATGAACGGATTGTGACACAACAATGCTGCTATGAAAATATTGGCTGGTATATTATTATTAAAAAATATTAGCGGCCAATTTTGGTTCTAACAATTTATAAATTTTCTCATTTCATTTTTTCGGTTCAGTCCCTTACTTTTGCACGCCTACAGAAGGCAACATATTATGCCAAAAGACAATTCCATTACATCAGTACTTATTATCGGCTCGGGACCAATCGTTATTGGGCAGGCCTGCGAATTTGATTACTCTGGTACACAAGCGGCCAGAAGTTTACAGGAAGAGGGTATTAAAGTAATACTCATCAACAGCAACCCGGCCACTATTATGACCGATCCGATGATGGCGGACAGGGTATACCTGTTGCCATTAACAGTAGAGAGTATTGAGCAGATATTGGAGGAAAATGATATTGATGCAGTGTTGCCAACCATGGGGGGGCAAACGGCTTTAAACTTATGTAAAGAAGCAGACGAACTGGGCGTTTGGGAAAAATACAATGTCAGGTTGATTGGTGTTGATATTAAAGCGATTGATAAGGCAGAAGACAGGGAAAAATTCCGTCAATGGATGATTGAAATGGGTATACCTGTTTGCACGGCCAGAACTGCTAACTCCTTTTTAGAAGGCAAGGAGTTTGCACAGGAAATAGGATTTCCGCTGGTAATTCGTCCGTCATTTACCTTGGGAGGATCTGGCGGTAGTATTGTATTTAAAAAAGAAGATTTGGATGAAGCGTTGAATAATGGTTTAACAGCAAGTCCAATTCATGAAGTATTGGTTGAAAAAGCGGTGTTGGGTTGGAAAGAATATGAACTTGAGTTGCTGAGAGATAACAATGACAATGTGGTGATTATTTGTGCGGTGGAAAACTTTGACCCGATGGGCGTGCACACCGGGGATAGTATTACCGTAGCACCAGCTATGACATTGAGTGATACAGCTTACCAGTTGATGCGCAACACAGCCATCCGGATGATGAGGGCCCTTGGCAATTTTGCCGGTGGTTGTAATGTACAGTTTGCTTTAAATCCACAAACTGAAGAACTGATAGTGGTAGAAATAAACCCAAGGGTGAGCCGCTCCTCAGCATTGGCAAGCAAGGCTACCGGTTACCCGATTGCAAAAATTGCGGCCAAGCTGGCTGTTGGTTATAATCTGGACGAATTAAAAAACCAGATAACCCAATCCACTTCGGCTTATTTTGAACCGGCGTTGGATTATGTGATTGTAAAAATCCCCCGCTGGAACTTTGATAAATTTAAAGGAGCCAATGATACCCTTGGTTTTCAAATGAAAAGTGTGGGGGAAGTAATGGCCATCGGCAGAAGCTTTGCAGAAGCGATACAAAAAGCCTGTCAGAGTTTGGAGAATGAAGCGGTTGGTCTGGGGTATTATGGTAAAAGCCTGATGCATGCAGATGAACTGATAGAGTACATTAAAATACCAAAATGGGACAGGGTTTTTCGCATCAAAGATGCGCTGATGGCGGGTGCCAGCGTAAAACGCATTTGTGAAAGTACCGGTATCGACAGGTGGTTTATCTACCAGATACAAAAAATTTGCGAGTGCGAAAAAGAGATTGCGAAATACGATCTGAAAACATTGCCGGATGAATTACTGACACAGGCAAAATTTTTAGGGTTTAGCGATGAGCAGCTTGTGCGCATTATGAAGGAAGATGATGCAGAAATAATTTATAACCGCAGAAAAGCGATGGGCTTAACAAGGGTTTTTAAAATGGTAGATACCTGTAGTGCAGAGTTTGAAGCAAAGACGCCTTACTTCTATTCTACTTTTGAAAAGGCTCCGGCTGTCTCTCCCGAAAAAGGAGCAATCGTTTCCAATGAATCTAAATTATCTGCCAAAAAGAAAATTATTGTTTTAGGTAGTGGACCCAATAGAATTGGCCAGGGCATTGAGTTTGATTATTGCTGCGTACATGGGTTGCTGGCGGTAAAGGAAGCAGGATACGAAGCCATCATGGTAAATTGTAATCCAGAAACCGTATCCACTGATTTTGATATTGCAGACAAATTATATTTTGAACCTGTGTTTTGGGAGCACCTGTGGGAAATTATTGAGCATGAAAAGCCCGAAGGTGTAATTGTACAATTGGGCGGACAAACAGCCCTAAAACTGGCAAAACAATTACATGAAAAAGGAATAAAAATAATCGGTACTTCTTTCGACAGCATGGATATCGCAGAAGATCGGGGCCGGTTTAGTGATACGTTAAAAGAATTGGGTATCCCTTATCCTAATTATGGCACTGCTTATAATACAGATGAAGCCATTGAAGTAGCCAAAGAAGTTGGATACCCGGTACTGATTCGCCCCAGTTATGTTATTGGCGGACAACGTATGCGGATTGTTTTAAACGACGAAGATCTTGAAAAGGGAATTTTAAGTTTGATAAAACATTTGCCCGGCAATAAAATCCTGATTGACCACTTCCTGGATCGTTGCCAAGAGGCAGAAATTGATGCAATTTTTGATGGAGAAGAATTTCACATTATGGGTGTGATGGAACACATTGAACCGGCAGGTATTCACAGCGGGGACAGCAATGCAGTGTTACCACAATTTAACCTGTCGCCATTGATTGTTACCACCATGGAACATTATGCAGAAAAAATTGCCCGGACCCTGAAAATAAAAGGATTGATCAACATTCAGTTCGCTATTAAAGACGGCAATGTGTTTGTGATAGAAGCTAATCCAAGAGCAAGCCGTACTACACCGTTCATAGCCAAAGCTTACCAGATACCTTATCTCAATATTGCTACCAAGATAATGCTGGGAGTTAATAAACTAAAAGATTTTACCTACGAGAAAAAGCTACAGGGATTTGCCATTAAAGAACCTGTTTTCTCTTTCAATAAATTCCCCGGCGTAAGCAAGGAATTAGGACCCGAAATGAAGAGTACCGGCGAAGCCATCCGCTTTATAAAAGATCTCCGAGACCCTTACTTCAGGCAGTTATACAAAGAGCGCAGTATGCATTTAAGTAAGTAAATTCTGAAAAGTATCTTTAAGTTTAAATGGTGATTGATTAATTGTAAAAATTGATCAATCACCATTTCTGTTTTACGTTGAACAAGGTCAAATTCTTTGTGGATTTAGATGAATTCTTCAAATCATGGGTTACTTATTTCATGTAAGTTATTTTTATATGTATCTTAGGATATGTCAAAGCCATTTAATATACCCTTTTGGAAAAATGCACCCTTTATAAGGCTGCTATTACCGTTGGTAGCTGGGATATTAATACAGTGGTATCAGCAGTTTCCGGTTGCTGTTGGCGTGGTTGGTGCAATATGTTTCACCATTGCATACCTGATATTCTTTTTATTTCCCCTTCCCGTGAGATTTAAACTGCAATCGTTGCATGGTATCATTTTAAATTTACTCTTTGTTAGTATTGGTTTTGTAATTACGTGGCAAAAAGATGTACAACACAGCAACAACTGGTTTGGCCAGTATTATCATGACAGCGATTATTTAGTTGTAAGAATTAATGAACCATTGATTGAAAAATCAAAATCGTATAAGGCTGATGGTTATGTCGAATCAGTTATTCACAACGATTCTGTATTTAGCTGTAAAGGAAAAATATTATTGTATTTCTCAAAAGATTCACAACAACCGACATTAAAATATGGCGATAAAATACTTCTCAACAAAAGTTTACAGCCCATTAAAAATTCCGGTAATCCGGGTGCTTTCAATTACCAGCGGTATGCAGCGTTTCAATCTGTTTTTCACAATGTATTTTTAAAGCAAAAAGATTGGGTAAAGCTCGAAGATAAAAACATCAATGCTTTTAAAAATTTCATATTTACATCGAGGGAAACTATTTTATCCATTTTACAAAAAAATATACCAGTCAATAAAGATGAGTTGGGTATCGCTGAAGCATTACTGATTGGCTACACTAATGACCTTGATAAAGACCTTGTGCAGGCCTATAGCAATACCGGAGTTGTGCACATCATTGCCATATCGGGCATGCACCTTGGATTGATTTATATTATGCTGGTATGGTTGTTTGCTAAAATTCCTTTCATTAATAAATCTAAAATAGTTCAGGTTGTTTTAATATTAAGTTGTCTTTGGCTATTTTCTCTATTGACTGGTGCTGCTGCATCTGTCCTTCGGTCTGCTGTAATGTTTACATTTATTGCATTGGGAAAAATCTTTTCAAAGCAGTCGTCTATTTATAATTCGCTGGCGGGTTCAGCATTTGTTATGTTAAGTTACAACCCCTATTTCTTATGGGATGTAGGTTTTCAATTGTCTTACCTCGCAGTTATTGGCATTATTATTTTTCAAAAGCCAATTTACAATTGGCTCTATATAAAAAATAAATGGATAAATGAGGTATGGAAACTGATGGCCATTTCATTGGCTGCACAGGTCCTCACTTTCCCCATCTGCATTTATTACTTTCATCAGTTTCCCAATCTTTTTTTAATCACCAACATCATTGCTGTGCCATTATCAAGCATCATTCTTTTTGCTGAGATTGGCCTGGTGGCTTTTTCATGGATTTCTTT
>JAYWAU010000109.1:0-6366 GCA_043782265.1 Ferruginibacter sp.
GTACTTTGTTACACTAACGGATGCATTTGGCTGTTCCAACAAAGATTCTGTTTTTGTTGATGTAATAAAATCTGTAACAATTGATGCAGGAAAAGACACCACCATTTGCAGAACGGATGGATTATTAATTAACACAACCAGTAATGCCCTTCATTATACCTGGACACCAGCTACTTATTTAAACAGCGATACGGCTAAAAACCCCTTTGCCAATCCGCTTGTTTCAGTGATCACTTATCAAGTGGTTGGCAGCGTTGGTAAGTGCCAGGCATCCTCAGATATTAAAATTACTACACTTCCTTATCCTCCTGCTAATGCCGGCAGAGACACCGCAGTTTGTTTTAAATTTTCTGCCCAATTACAGGCAAGCGGAGGAATTTCTTATCAATGGTCTCCGGCTACTTTTTTATCTGCTACCAATATAGCTAATCCCATTGCTATCAGCCCTACTGTTACCACTCAGTATATTGTGGCGGTAAGGGATGTAGTCGGTTGTCCAAAACCTGCTTTTGATACAGTTGTTTTATTTGTAGATCCTTTGGTAATTGCAGATGCCGGCCCTGCCGATACCACTGCAGTAATAGGTGAGCCCATCTTATTAAATGGCACAGGAGGCAGCACCTATGTATGGCAACCGGCTACCTGGCTTAGTAATTCAAACATAGCTAATCCTATTGCATTACCAGAAGATAACATTACCTATCACCTGCTGGTAACCAGTGCAGCAGGCTGCCAGGCCAGCGATACTATCAACATAAAAATCTATAAAGTACCGCCAAGTTTTTATGTACCCTCGGCATTTACGCCCAACAACGATAATAACAATGAAATTTTAAAACCTATTTTATTGGGCATGAAATCACTTAAATATTTCAGGGTATTCGATCGTTGGGGTAAATTGTTATTTTACACAAGTCAAAAAGGTAAAGGTTGGGATGGTACTTTTAAAGGAAACCCACAAGACCCGGCAACTTATGTATGGATGGCAGAAGGAACAACCTTCACGGGTGAAGTAATTGTTCGCAAAGGATACGTGGTATTATTAAGGTAGGTAACCAAAATTTTCAATTTATATTTAAGGCTTTTGTTTTACAACTGTGAAGCACTTTACCCATTAACTATACTAATTTTGAGTATGAATAAAATTGCATTAATAACAGGCGCTACTTCAGGAATTGGAGAAGCCTGCGCAAAAAAGTTTGCCGCAGCAGGTTACAACCTGATCATAACTGGAAGAAGAATTGAGAGACTACAGGCGTTGAAAACAACTATTGAATCGGCCTGCCAAATAAAACTATTACTTCTGCACTTTGATGTTCAAAATAGAAAGGCAGTAGAAGATACATTTGCCAATTTACCGGCAGAGTGGCAACATATTGATATTTTAATAAACAATGCGGGGTTAGCAGCAGGCAGAGATTCATTTGAAGATGCTGATATGGATGATTGGGAAACCATGCTAAATACCAATGTACACGGATTACTTTATGTAAGCAAAGTTGTTGTTCCTTTAATGATAGCTCAAAAAAAAGGTCATATCATTAATATGGGCTCAATTGCTGGAAAAGAAGTATATGAAAAAGGAAATGTGTATTGCGCAAGTAAATTTGCTGTAGATGCCATCAACAAAGCTATGCGTATCGACCTTTTGAAGTATAACATAAAGGTAACGGGTATTCATCCCGGAGCTGTTGAAACCGAATTTGCAATGGTGCGATTTAAAGGTGATGAGCGCCAAGCTGCGGCTACTTATAATGGTATAATTCCACTAACACCGGAAGATATTGCCGACACTATTTTTTATTGCACCCAATTGCCTAGCCATGTTTGTATTAACGACTTGGTAATAACCTGTACGCAACAGGCAAGTGCATATTATTTCCACAAAAACACCTGATAGTAAAAAATTGAATTTATTCTTCTTTGTTAAATAACATTTTGAATAAAATTTCGTTTGTAGTTTCGTATGATTCAGAATCGTGCTTATTTAACTACCACTAACTAGTATTTATTGAAGTAGTTTATATAAACATAGTCGATCATACTATTTAAAAATCCACCTTACCACACATGAAAACAATGAAAAAACCCAAGCTATTATTCCTGCTACTCCTCGTACTTTTTTTAGGAAATGTAACTGTTTCACAAAATGTACTAACAAAATCTGTAAGCGCCGAACCTTCTATCTTGCATCAGGCTGATAGCGTAAAGCAGGAACTTACCAAACAGGGCTTTGTAGTTTTAAAAGAAGCTTCCATAAAAATGGAAAGTGAATACGAAATGCCTGTTATTGTTCCATTAACTGAAGGAAGCTGGTACCAGTTTGTTTTTATAGGAGAAATGACGTCAAAATTATATGAAGTAAGAATGTATGACTGGGAAGAAAAGCAAGTTGTGTATCAGAAAAAGCAATGGGGTGATGTAGATGGCAATGTCATCAGTTACTCATACATACCAAAACTATCAGAATACCACATGATGAAGCCAGTACAGGTTAACAAGAATAAGAAAATGTTATCTGGTTATGTAATGTTATTTAAAAAAATTAAACAGTAAAATAATCTATGTTTGGTTTATTACTAAAAACGTCCTTGCAAACAAGGGCGTTTTATTTTATCATTAAAATTATAAGTAGTAGCTAATTCGTTGAACTTACGACCGTTTGTGGTAATTCATAATTGCCCAGCTATTAAAAACAACTGCCAACCCAAGCACTGATAACAGGTGAAATTTAATATCAGCAAAGCCACTTCCTTTCAACACAATCATCCGCATCACCTCAATAAAATAAGCAACGGGATTTACTTTGGTAATCCATTTGGCCCACTCCGGCATACTGTCAATAGACGTATATAAACCACCAAGTAACATAAACACCATCATAACAAAAAAGCCCACAAAGGTAGCCTGTGTCTGCGTTTCAGCATAGGTAGAAATCAATAAACCAACGCCTAATAAGGCAAGCAGAAAAACCATGGCAAACAAATAAATCAACCCAATATTGCCAACCGGCACAATGCCATAAAATAATCTTGACACCAGTAAACCAATGGTAAGCGTAACCAATCCCATGATCCAAAAAGGAATTAATTTGCCTAAAATAAAAGTGGATTTACTAATGGGCGAAACATTGATTTGCTCAATGGTACCGATCTCTTTTTCATGAACGATATTTAGCGAAGCCAGAAAAGTACCGATCATGGTAAGCAACGTTACCAATATTCCGGGCACCATAAACTCTTTATAATTCATGGTAGGATTATACCAGTCAGATGAAGTGATTTCAATCGTTGGGATGGCATTGTATGTAGGAAATGTCATCCATTGCATTTGAATCTCCTTATTAAAATCACGAATAATATTGGCCGCATAAGCGCCACCCAGATTGGCTTTGGCGCCATTCACCGCATTTACCGCAATCAACATTGCAGCCTTGTTTTCCTTTACCAGCTCCTTTTCAAATCCATGTGGAATTTCAATTATCAGATCGGCTTTATCAGACTCAATTGATTCCATTGCTTTGTTGTAGGAAGGAGAGTAATCTGTTAAAATAAAATATCCGGAGGAAGAGATTTTTGAAATAAATTTTTGTGAGTAGGATGAATGGTCATGATCAACCATACTGAGGTAAACATTCTTAACCTCGTAGTTGGCTGCAAAGGGAAAGATGATCAATTGAATAATGGGCATTACCAGCACAGACCGCAAAATTGCGGGGTTACGAAATACCTGCCGGAATTCTTTCTCCAATAAAAAAGATAATTGTTTCATGCCAGCCGGATTTTAAATTTTGACAAACTGATCGACAGAAAAAACAAGGTCATCCCCAACAGGATCAGGGTTTCTTTCCAGATCATTTTAAATCCCAGACCTTTTATCATTACATTTTTTACAATGATAAAAAACCATTTGGAAGGCACTGCATTCGACATTATCTGCAGCGGCTTTGGCATACTTTCAATCGGAAACATAAAGCCACCCAGCAACAAAGTAGGGAGCATTAATCCCAGCAAGGAAATCATTTGCGCTGTTTGTTGAGAGTTGGTTACATTGGAAATCATCAAACCCAACGAAACGGCTGTAGTGATAAACAACAAGGCTTCCAACATCAACAATAATAAACTTCCATTGATGGGTACTTCCAGCAACGTGACACTTACAATTAAAATAGTAGACACATTTACAAGCGATAAAAACATGTAAGGAATGGCCTTGCTTAAAATAAACAGCAAGGGCTTCAGCGGTGATACCAGCAACACTTCCATAGTATTGATTTCCTTTTCACGCACAATGGAAACTGAGGTCATCATTGCCGAAATAATAATCAGAATCATGGCCATTACACCGGGCACAAAATTATAAGCGCCTTTTAACTGAGGATTGTACAGCATCCTGATTTGCGGGGCAATCGTGTAAGGCGTTGCCACCTCAATATTCAAATCATTTTGATAATCCCTGATAATACTGGTGGCATAATTGGTAACGGTAGTAGCAGTATTAGGATCTGTAGCATCGGCAATTAATTGCACCTGTGCATGGTTGGTATGCAGCAATGTTTGCTGAAAGCCTGGCTGAAAAACCACTACCAGCCTGATTTTTCCCGTTTTGAAAGCTGTCTCAATATCTTTTTGCGTATTCAGATTTCGGGCTAAACTAAAATACCGGCTGGCGTCCAGCCGATGAATAATTTCAGCCGTAGCCACATCTTTCGAGTTGTCGAGTATGGCAATATTGGAATCTTTAATTTCATTGGTAAGTGCAAATCCAAATAAAATAATTTGCACAATCGGCATCATGATAATAATCAGCAACGATTTTTTATCACGAAAAATATGATAGAATTCTTTCTGGACAAATATGATAAATTGTTTCATGATGCTTTTTTAATACCCGAATTTTTTGTACGAATTGTAAGAATCTCAGACACGAATTTTTCTCACTAATTCCACGAATTCCTCTTACAAATGAATACTTTCTTTTTTCAAAACACAGCTGTCTTACTCTCCCCTCTTTGCTCCTCTCGCCAACTGCAAAAACACTTCATCCATTGATTTTGCGGCATAGGTTTTCTTCAAATTCCGGGGCGTATCCAATGCTTCAATCTTTCCGTCCACCATAATAGATACCCGATTACAATATTCCGCTTCGTCCATATAATGTGTGGTTACAAAAATGGTGATGCCTCTTTCTGCTGCCTGGTAAATCAGGTTCCAGAATTCACGTCGGGTAATCGGGTCTACGCCACCGGTAGGCTCATCTAAAAAAACAATTTTGGGTTCGTGAAATATCGCTACCGAAAAAGCCAGCTTCTGTTTCCACCCCAGCGGCAATGATTTCACCAGCGTATTGACCTCCCCAGAAAGATTCAATTGATTTAACAAACTGGTTGTTTTTTCTTTGATGGCCGGCCTGCTCATTCCATAAATGCCTGCATAGAAACGAATATTTTCTTTTACGGTCAAGTCTTCATACAAAGAAAACTTCTGGCTCATATAGCCAATGCTTTTTTTAATTTGTTCCGTTTGTTTGTACACATCAAAACCCGCTACTGTAGCGGCTCCGGAAGAAGGTAACAGCAAGCCGCAAAACATTCGCATAGCGGTAGTTTTACCGGCACCATTGGCTCCCAAAAAACCGAATATCTCACCCTTCTTTACTTCAAACGAAATTTCGTTCGTAGCAATAAAGTCGCCAAATTTTTTAGTTAGCTTATTGGCCGTTATAACTGTTTCTGTCATTTTTACGATTTATTATTTCCCATTAGTTCAATAAAACAATCTTCAATATTTGGCTGCGCCAATTGTAACTCAATTTCGTAGTGTGCCAGGTGCTGCAGGTATTGCAGAATTTCATCCTTATCCCCGCTTTCATTTTTTAAAACCAGGTGATGAAATTCACCGAAGGCATAACATTTTTCTGTATTGCTGTAATGCTGCAAATCGTTGAGTAAGCGAACCATTTCTGCAGAGCGTACTGACCACATAGTTTTTGTAAATTTTTTAATGATATTTTGAGGCGAATCAATGCTCATTATTTTGCCCGACTGAATCAACGCCACCCGATCGCATAGTTCAGCCTCATCCATATAAGGTGTCGAAACAATGATGCTGATCCCCTGTTGTTTAAGCGCCTTTAGCATTTCCCAAAACTCCTTTCTCGAAACCGCATCTACGCCGGTGGTAGGCTCATCTAAAAACAATACCGACGGACGATGAATTAAAGCACAGCATAGCGCCAGCTTCTGTTTCATGCCGCCTGATAACTTACCAGCCCTGCGATCTTTAAACGGTTCAATTTGTACATAGATCTCTTTAATAAGCTCATAGTTTTCCTCAATGCTGGTATTAAAAATGGTGGCAAAAAAGC
>JAYWAU010000110.1:0-17116 GCA_043782265.1 Ferruginibacter sp.
TTATTTTCGTGGTCACAATATACAATGCAATCTTACCCGGTTAATAATCGGGATACTTAATTTTTTTACAATAATATTTAATCATTATCCTGTTATTGAACAGGAATTTAAATTAAAACATAGTATGAAACCAACTCTTGTAGTATTGGCAGCCGGAATGGCCAGTCGTTATGGTAGTATGAAACAGGTACAGGGTTTTGGCCCTAGTGGAGAAACCATTATGGAGTATTCAATTTATGATGCCATCAGGGCAGGTTTTGGTAAAGTGGTATTTCTTATCCGGGAAGAATTTCTGGATATGTTTAAAGAAGCTTTTGCTGCTAAACTAAAAGGAAAAATTGAGGTTGATTTTGCATTTCAGGAGTTAACAAAATTTGTTGGCGAAAGAAAGATACCAGCAGAAAGAAAGAAGCCCTGGGGTACAGCACATGCGGTACTTTGTTGCAAAGGCATCGTAAATGAACCATTTGCTGTAATTAATGCAGATGATTTTTATGGTCGCGATGGATTTGAAAAAGCATATAGTTTTCTAACGGATAAAGTAGCCGATAATAATTATGCCATCATTGGATATGAGTTAAAGAAAACCTTAAGCGATAATGGGAGTGTAAGCCGGGGTGTTTGTAAAGTAGATCAGGATAATAACCTTGTTGATATTAATGAGCGTACAAGCATTTTTCGTAACGATAAGGGAATTATAACTTACGAAGATCAGGATGGCTTACACGAAGTAAGTGAAGATGCAAGTGTTAGTATGAATTTTTTCGCTTTTTCGCCCAACTTTATCACCCAAAGTGAAAATTATTTTGGCGAATTTTTAGATAAGGAGCTTCACAATCCTAAAGGCGAATTCTTTATTCCGCTTGTGGTTGATAAAGTGGTTAAAAATAAAGAGGGCAATGTAAAGGTGATACCTACTTCGGCACAATGGTTTGGTGTTACTTATAAGGAAGATGCCCCTGAAGTTAAGGCCAGTGTTGATAAATTGGTAGCTGATGGTCAATACCCTGTATCACTTTGGGCTTAATGAATTTGATATTGCAATAAAAAAGCGACCTGATTTATCAGGTCGCTTTTTTATTTTAGGGATTTAATATTTTTAGTTTCCAATAACCATATAAACGAAATCTTCCATTTTCTTTACTTGCTGAACTCTGTCTAATCCTTTTAGATTTGTATTGGTTGGAGTTTTTATCAATTCGATTTTGTCATTATCTTTTATAAGCTTTTCAAGTAAATTGAAAATATTTTTTGATTTGGCTGCGTAAACAACACCATCTGCTTTTAAATCTTTAGCAGTAATAATACCAATGATTTCTCCATTGCGATTAATTACCGGACCCCCACTATTACCTGGGTTGGCAGATACAGTTAATTGGTAAGCGGTAGTATCTCCATCGCTACCCGATTTAGCACTAATATACCCTTCACCATAGACGATTTCTTTACGGGGAAAACCTAACGTAAAGAACTGCTCACCAAGATCTGAGTTTACTTTTTTAATGCTGTAAGGGAGATTTGCAACTGCTTTAAAAGAGGTGTCATTTATTTTTAATATTGCAAGGTCAACTGAGTTATCTGTGTAAACCGAAGATGCAGTAAAAAATTGTCCTTTAGTATTTTCAATATAAATATTTTTCATCTTGCTAATAACATGGGCATTGGTAACAAGATAACCTTTGCCGTCAATTAAAAACCCCGTCCCCCTAAAATCTACCTTAGGCTCTGGCTTTTCATTAAAAGAACGAATTGCATGATTGTTCTTCAGTTGAGATACATCCGTGTTTGTTTTAATTAGTTCTTTTACTAAATCAACATAATGATCATTACTGTATTTTTTTGTATAAGTAATCATTAGCCCCAGGGTAAGTAATGATATAAACCCGGCAATGGAGGCAGCTACTGCCATATTGCGTTTATACTTATTCCAAAAATTAACCACCAATGCTTTACCTCTCAATTTTGGAGCATCCAAAATTCCATCTCCCGCAAGATTGGCTTCTACTTCATGCAAAGCATGCTTGAAAGATTTTATAGCGCCATATTTATCCAGACCTTGAAGAAAATAGGTATGTTCAACTACCAATTGATCAATGTTGGCATCTTTTTTACGAAGATCTTCAAAAAAGATTTTCTCATCCGCAGACATCTCTCCGGCTAAGTAACGCTCTACAGCTTCTAATAGTAAAATATCTTCCATCTCAATTATGCGTTTTTATATTGTGCAAAGAATAACTTTTTCAATCTAACCAAACACTTGTACTTCTGTGTTTTTGCATTGTCTGCATTGGTGTATCCAAATTCTCCTGCAATTTCCAACATATTCTTTTTTTGCAGGTAATAGGCATCTAACAAACTTTTACAAGGTTCTCCAATTTTACTCATGGCATGTTCCATCAAAATAAAATCATTGTTTACCTTTTCGTGCTCTTCAATTTCTTCCTCAACAGCTACAGTCTCTTCCAGGTTTTCAACTTGTGTGCTAAACTTACTAAGTTGTTGCAATCGCTTAAGCCATAATCGCCGACATATAGAATACAAATAAGTTTTAATTTGACAGTTTAACGAAAATGTTGCTGCTTTTGACTTTTCATACAGTACAACCATCGCTTCCTGAAAAATGTCACGGGCATCATCTACAGAACCATTGTTGTTTAATACAAAGGTTTGAATCATGGAATAGTTTAACCGATAAATTGCTTCAATTGACTTTTTATCGTTTTGGCCTAATCCTTTTAATAACTCTTGATCTTGTTCTATAGTGCTCACCAGTCTTATATTAATACGTAATAGGGTGTAATAGTAACCCAAAACAACGAAAAAAAAATATTTTAAAAAAGTTGGGTTACCTTTTTTAAGCAATTGTATTAACCGATATAAATAACAAATTAAAACTCAAAAAATGAAAAAAGTACTTTTTGTATTCGCTATCGCTACCTCATTAGTTGCTTGTAACAATGCAGCTGAAACCACCGCTACTACTGCAATTGATTCTGCTAAAACTGCTGATTCAATTAAAGCTGCAATGCCCGCTGTTATTGATTCTGCTGCTAGCAAAATTGATTCTGCTGCAAAGAAAATTGATTCTGCTGCAAAGAAGATTGATTCAGTAGTAAAAAAATAATATTTATCGGCCGGTCATTGATTGCTTGAATTTAAACACCGGTTTTATATAAAGATTTTCATATGGCAAGCAATCGTTAAAGTCGCCCCTATTCTTAGGGGCGTCTACATTATTACCATTAATGAAAATCATCAAAACAGGTGTTTTGATGATTTTTTTTCAAACAATTATTAATACTGTTTAAAAAATATTGGCTAATTCAATTTATTACCCTACTTTCGAATCTCAAATGACAAAAGCTATCACTTACACCCGATTTTATTTTAGTTTCTATTTTATAAATGGAGCGGGAGTCTTTTGTTAAGCGTTAAAAAATAAACTGATTAACATAAAAAGAATCCCGGCTAAAAAGGTCGGGATTTTTATTTGTACCTAATCATGAAAAATTTGTTCATTAGATAGTTTTTAAAATTAAGTTAAAAATGAGCCATACGGATAATGCCACTATTGATACTAAGGTAAATATATCTCAAAACGGGGTAGGCAAAAAAGTGTCTATTCAGGGATTTGAGGGATGCTTTCACCAGGAAGCAGCAAGAATTTTTTATGGTAAAGAAATAGAGGTAATTTGTTGCGCTACTTTTCGGGAGGTGATAGATATAGCTGAAAATAAAAAAGAAAGTGATGGCGGTGTAATGGCGATTGAGAATTCTATCGCCGGCAGTATATTGCCAAATTATAATTTATTGCAAAAAAGTAACCTAACTATTGTAGGGGAAGTTTATTTACAAATAAACCAGCACTTAATGGTAAACAAAGGAGTACAATTAGCAGATATAAAGGAAGTTCACTCCCATCCAATGGCCATTCAGCAGTGTTTTGGTTTTTTAGATAAGCATAATTGGAAATTAGTAGAAAAAGAAGATACAGCCCTTAGCGCCAAAAATGTGCAACAGCACAGAAGCAAACATGTAGCAGCAATAGCAAGTAAACTGGCTGCTGAAATTTATGACCTTGATATTATTGCTCCAAATATTCATACGTTGAAAAATAATTATACCCGCTTTCTAATATTACAAAGAGCGGGGGAAGTAAAAGAAATTAACGGAGCCGACAAAGCATCTATAAATTTTCATACAGATCATTCAAAAGGTAGCTTAGCTAAAGTACTTACAAAAATTGCAGATGCAGGTATCAACCTTAGCAAGTTGCAGTCTTTTCCAATTCCGGGCAGCGACTTTAAATATTCTTTTCATGCGGATGTAGAATTTGATGCTGTTGATCAGTTTTATAGCATGATAAAAAAAATTCAATCAATTACAGAAGAAGTTAAAATTTACGGTCTATATAAAAATGGCAAAAAATCTTCAGGCGCAGCAGGGATGATTCAATCAGCAATAACAAAAAAGAAAAGTATAATTTAAAAGTAAGTTTGAATAGCAACATGAACACCGAAAAAATTTTAAAGGAATCAATATCTTCTAAGCAAGTGCAATCCATAGATGATAGCGTTTTAGAAATGCATGTGGCAAAACGATTAGAAGGAATTGGAGAATATTATTTTTCTCAAAAACTAAGAGAGATTGATGATATGAATAAGGCTGGTAAGCAGGTTATTAATTTAGGTATTGGAAGTCCTGATTTACCTCCCCATCCTGATGTAATAAAGGCTTTGCATGAGGAAGCTGTTAAGCCTAACCAACATGGATATCAGAATTATAAAGGCAGCCCTGTTCTTCGAAATGCGGTGAGTGCATGGTACAAAAAATGGTATAATGTTACACTAAATCCCGATACAGAAATATTGCCGTTGATTGGTAGTAAAGAAGGTATCATGCACATCTGCATGACCTATATAAATGAAGGGGACACCGTATTAATTCCTAATCCGGGATATCCCACTTACAAAATTGCTGCAAAAATTGCTGGAGGTAATATAGTAGACTATACACTTACTAAAGAAAATAATTGGTTTCCCGATTTTGCAGCATTGGAAAAAACGGATCTGCAAAAAGTGAAGCTGATGTTTGTAAACTATCCACAAATGCCTACGGGTCAGTTACCTACAAAAGAACTGTTTGAGCAACTCGTTGCCTTTGCAAGAAAGCATGCTATTTTATTGGTTCATGATAATCCCTACAGTTTTATTTTAAATGACAAGCCGCTGAGTTTATTAAGTGTAGATGGGGCAAAAGAGGTGACGATTGAATTAAACTCATTAAGTAAATCGCATAATATGGCGGGCTGGCGCATCGGCTTACTTGCTGGAGCTAAAGAAAGGATTAATGAAGTATTGCGTTTTAAAAGTAATATGGATAGCGGAATGTTTTTACCACTTCAATTGGCAGCTGCTAAAGCATTGGAATTAGAAGAAGATTTTCATGCTGAAGTAAATAAAGTTTATAGAAACAGAAGGGAGAAGCTAATTGATTTATTACAATTACTACATTGCACATTTGACGAAAAGCAGGCAGGTTTATTTGTATGGGCAGCAATTCCTGCAGGTTATAAAGATGGATATGAATTGTGCGATAAAGTATTGTATGAATCAAATGTATTTATTACACCTGGTGGAATATTTGGGAATGCCGGTGATAAATATGTAAGGGTTAGTTTGTGCAGCAGTTTGGAAAAAATAGTGGAGGCAATTGAACGGATTAAAAGGGTTTTATAGAACGGTTTTGTTGAAAGCAAAAGGCGATACAAAATAGAAAAGATTTTATTTATAATGGAAAGTGTTAAATCAATCAGTAAAGAATATATTTCAGCAATGCAGCAGCCCTTGTCGACAGGAGTTATTACGATTGTGGGAGTCGGATTAATAAGTGGTTCATTTGCCCTGGCGATGAAAGAAAAAGGTTTTGCTAAAAAAATAATTGGTGTTAGCAGAACGGAAGCAAGTTTACAAAAGGCAAAGGAACTTGGCATTATTGATGAAGCCCTGCCATTGGAAGAGGCAGTAAAACAAAGTGATTTTATTTATGTGGCCATACCCGTGGATGTAACCGTGCCGGTGATGAAACAAATAATGGACCTGATAACGGATAAGCAAATGGTGGCAGATGCAGGTTCTACTAAATTTGTTTTATGCGACGCATTAAAAGATCATCCGATGCGCCACCGTTTTATTGCAACTCACCCAATGTGGGGAACTGAATACAGCGGGCCGGAAGCTGCCGTGAGAGGGGCTTTTGATGGAAGAGCCTGTGTAATTTGTGAAAAAGAAAAGACGGATGCAGATGTGTTAGCAACAGTTGAAAATATGTACAAGACATTGGGTATGCATATGGTTTATATGGATGCACATAGTCATGATATTCATGCGGCTTATATTAGTCACATATCGCACATTACTTCTTTTGCATTGGCAAATACCGTGTTGGAAAAAGAGAAAGAAGAAGATGCCATTTTTGAATTAGCAGGTGGCGGGTTTGAAAGTACGGTAAGGTTGGCAAAAAGTAATCCTGCTATGTGGGCACCTATTTTTATGCAAAACAGGGAGAATGTGCTGGATGTTTTAAATGAACATATTTCGCAGTTAAGAAAATTTAAAGCGAGTTTAGAAAAGGAAAATTTAGAATACCTGATAGAGTTGATGAAGAATGCGAATAAGATAAAGCGAATTTTAAAATAGCGAAAGGCATAAGGCAGAAAGCGCAGGGAACTAATCTGAATGTATAGGTCTTTATAAAAATACTAAGTATTAAATACTCAATAACAAAAACTAATTTTACAATGCAAACAGAAAACAAAACAATGAAAGAGTTAATGCAGGCAAAATGGACAAAACGTCCTTTAATTATTAGTGGCCCATGTAGCGCCGAAACTGAAGAACAGGTAATTGAAACAGCAACCCGGCTTTCTAAAACAGGCAAGGTGGATGTTTTACGTGCCGGTATCTGGAAACCCCGTACGAAACCGGGTTTGTTTGAAGGAATTGGTGCCAAAGGATTATCCTGGATGGCAACCGCAAAAAAGATTACCGGTTTACCGACAACAGTAGAAGTTGCAACTGCAAAACACGTAGAAGATGCATTGCATTTTGATACAGATATGCTTTGGATTGGTGCAAGAACTACCGTTAACCCTTTTAGTGTACAGGAAGTAGCAGACGCATTGCGTGGTGTTGATGTTCCGGTTTTGATAAAAAACCCTATTAACCCCGATCTTGAATTATGGACGGGTGCCATTGAGCGTATACAGAAAGCTGGTATTACACAAGTAGGTATGATTCATCGTGGATTTTCAAACTATGGTAACACAGAATACCGTAACGCACCAATGTGGCATTTGCCAATTGAAATGAAACGTCGTTTTCCTGAAATGATTTTAATTTGTGATCCTTCTCATATTTGTGGTAACAGAACAAATTTACAATCTGTATCACAAAAAAGTATTGATCTTGATTTTGATGGCGTGATGATTGAAAGTCATATCGATCCTGATAATGCATGGAGTGATGCAAAGCAACAAATTACACCCGAGCGTTTGGCAGAAATGCTGGATGCATTAATCTGGCGTTCGGAAGCAACTGACAAACAGGAATTCATTACAGCACTGGCAACCTTAAGGGAACAAATCAATCATGTAGATGATGAGTTGCTTAGCCTGATTGGACAACGGATGAAGATTGCTGATAAAATTGGCGAATACAAAAGAACCAATAACATTACCATTTTACAAACCAACCGCTGGAATGATATTTTGCAAAAAGCAATTAAGAAAGGCGATGCGCTGGGATTGAGCGAAGATTTTATAACCAAGTATTTTGATGCAGTGCATTTGGAAAGTATCAACCATCAGAATAAAGTGATGAATTCGTAGGAGCTACTTTCGGAAATTTTGATTATATCAAAAGATGTTTAAGCACATATTTATCGGCGTGTTAGTTATTTAACGGATCAATAGGTTTATGAAAATTATAAAAGTTTCATCGTTTGCTGGTGCATCAGAAGCATTGCCAACAGTTGGTAATTTTGGTGGCTCGTATTATTTTGATGCAAATTTTAGTTACCTGGAACAAATTGTTGCCAAAGACAAAACTTTTGTAATCACCGATACCCATATATTTGAAAGCAATCAAAAATTATTTGAAGGCTGGCAAACCATTGTGTTGCATGCAGGCGAGGAGCACAAGCAACAGGCAACTGTTGATTTTATTATTGGTGAACTGATAGCAAGAAATGCAGACCGCACAAGTTTTATTGTTGGCGTTGGTGGCGGAGTAGTAACAGATATTACCGGCTACGCTGCAGGTATTTACATGCGTGGAGTAAAGTTTGGTTTTGTGCCAACAACAATTCTTGCCATGGTGGATGCTTCTATTGGCGGAAAAAATGGGGTAGATGTCGGTATCTATAAAAATTTGGTAGGTCTTATAAAACAGCCTGAATTTTTATTGTTTGATTATACCTTTTTAAAGACGTTGCCACACGAACAATGGATCAATGGTTTTGCAGAAGTTATAAAACATGCCTGTATTAAAGATGCTGAATTGTTTGCATCACTGGAAAATGAATCTATTGAAAATTTTCAGAAAGATAAAAGTAAGCTGGCAGATTTAATTGAGAAGAATGTGCAAATAAAAACAACTGTTGTAGTAAATGATGAGTTTGAAAAAGGGGATAGGAAATTGTTAAACTTTGGACACACTTTAGGACATGCAATTGAAAACCTTTACTTGTTGCCACATGGACATGCAGTAAGCATCGGCATGATGGCGGCTTGTGCCATATCGCAATCCATCAATAATTTTTCATCGTCGGATACAGAAAGAATCAAGTTGTTATTGGAAAAATATCATCTGCCTACTAAATATGCTTTTGATAAAGAAAAAATCTGGATAGTTTTAAAGATGGATAAAAAAAGAGTTAGTAACAGCATGAATTTTATCCTGCTTAATTCCATCGGCGAGGCAATGATACAACCTATAGATTTGAATGAGTTGGAAAATTTAATCCATTAAAAATTAGTAAGAACCGGCAGTATTTTTTTAATGAATATACCGGTTTTGAAAGACAGTAAAAAGATATGATCGTAACAATACAGCCTTCGGCTATTTCAGGAATTATTAATGCACCTACATCTAAAAGCTCTATGCAAAGGGCTTGTGCTGCTGCACTGTTGAACGAAGGAAAAACTACTATTGCTAACCCTGGAAAAAGTAATGATGACCTTGCCGCACTGGAGGTAATAAAAATATTGGGTGCAACAGTAACGGAAGTTGATGAAAATCAGATAACCATTACCAGTAAAGGTATTCAGCCAATTAATGATGAAATGAATTGTGGGGAAAGTGGTTTGGGAATAAGAATGTTTGCTCCGATTGCAGCATTAAGTAATAAGCCAATTATTATCAAGGGAACCGGGAGCCTGCTGACGAGACCCATGAATTTTTTTGATGAAATTTTTCCAAAGCTGGAAATTGCTATTGAATCTAACAATGGGAAATTACCCATCAAAATTAAAGGCCCTTTACAACCAAAAAATATAACCATTGATGGCTCACTAAGTTCGCAGTTTTTAACCGGGTTGTTAATGGCCTTTGGTAAAGCTGCAACAGAACCGGTTACCATTTCGGTAACCAACTTAAAGAGCAAGCCTTATATTGATCTTACTTTACAGGTAATGAACATTTTTGGCTACGAGGTAACCAATAATAATTTTGAATCATTCTTAATTAAACCAGTTAGTAAATCTACAGACAAGATAATTGAATACACTGTTGAAGGAGATTGGAGTGGAGGAGCATTTTTACTGGTAGCAGGAGCTATTGCTGGAAAAATCACCGTAAATGGATTGGATACCTTTTCTACACAGGCAGACAAGGCCATTTTGCAAGCGCTGATAGATTGCGGCAATACCATTTCTATCCGGGAAAAACAAATTGATATCGGCCGCCCCGCTACAGGAAACAGTGGTTTAAAAGCTTTTCACTTTGATGCTACGGATTGCCCGGATTTATTTCCACCATTGGTTGCGTTGGCAGCTTATTGTAATGGTACCACAGTTATTGAAGGTGTAAACAGACTGGCACATAAAGAAAGCAACCGGGGGTTAACCTTGCAGGAAGAGTTTGGTAAAATGGGTATTGTTATAAAATTACAGGATGACCTGATGCTGGTAGAAGGAGGTACCGGTGTAAACGGTGCTACGGTTCATTCTCACCACGATCATCGTATTGCCATGGCTTGTGCTGTTGCCGGATTAATAGCAAACGGGGAAACCATTATTGAAGAGGCGGAAGCCATCAATAAATCTTATCCTGATTTTTATGAACATTTAAAACAATTGAAAGCAATTGTTATTTAATAAATTGAACGTAGTTTTTATTATAAACTAAAAACCCATTTGGGGTTGAGAAAATAATTATGAATAGTTTTGGACGAATATTCCGGGTAAGTATTTTTGGTGAATCGCATGGCGAATGTGTGGGTATTAATATTGATGGCTGCCCTGCAGGTTTGCCACTAAGTGCGGATGATTTTGTTACTGATATAGAAAGAAGAAAAGCAGGTGCGAAGGGAACTACACCAAGAAAAGAAGCAGATCTGCCAAGAATAATGAATGGTGTTTACAATGGTAAAACCACAGGGGCTCCCATTACTATTTTATTTGACAATACCAATACACGCAGCGGAGATTATGAAAAACAAAGAGCTGTGCCAAGACCCGGGCATGCCGACTTTGTGGCTACAAAAAAATATGGAGGCTTTGAAGACTTTAGGGGTGGCGGCCATTTTAGCGGAAGGTTGACGGTATGTTTGGTAGCAGCAGGTGTAGTGGCAAAAAAATTATTAAAGGAAATAAGTGTTGCAGCAACCATACTCGAAATTGGAGGTGAAACTGATACAGAAATTGGTTTGCAAAAAGCCATTGATGCAAAAGATACCATCGGTGGTATTGTGGAGTGTAAAGTAAATGGCTTGCCCATAGGTTTGGGCGAACCGTTTTTTGATTCAGCAGAATCATTGATTGGCCATGCTGTTTTTGCTATTCCAGCTGTTAGAGGAATTGAATTTGGTACCGGCTTTGCAGCTGCAAAAATGTTTGGCAGCGATCACAACGATGCCATTGAAGATAGCACGGGGAAAACAAAAACAAATCATGCAGGCGGAGTTGTTGGGGGAATTACCAACAGCAATGAACTTGTTTTTCGCATTGCTATAAAACCAACTTCTTCTACACCAAAAATTCAGCACACACTAAATGTTGAGACTGGCGAAACTGAAGATTTTTCAGTTAAAGGGAGACATGATTTGTGCATTGCTTTAAGAGTACCGGTAGTATTGGAAGCTGTTACAGCTTTTGTATTGGCAGACCTTATGCTGCTGGAACAAAAAATTGGCAGGGTGATTTAGGGGAGAAAGCGGAGGTAAAAGGCTGAAGGCAGAAAGCTGAAGGTAAAAAGACAATGGAGATTATACAAAATGCCAACAGCAAATAATAAACCTTAAACGGTAAACAAATTTTTAATGCATCAACATATCATTAATGCGTCTTTACAGATTTTGCCTATCGTGCAGGATAAACATCCTTATGAATGGGTAGATGAAGCAATAGCCGTTATTCAGCAATCATCTGTTAAGTATGAAGTAGGCCCCTTTGCTACAGTTGTGGAAGGTACCTATGCAGAGGTGCTTTCTGTGATCAATAATATCAATGAGTATCTGCAACAAAAAGGTTGTGCAGAATGGATATTAAATGCACAAATACAAATTAGGGCTAATGGAGATATTACGGGGGAGGAAAAAATTTCGAAATTCAAATAGCTGTTCCAACCTAATGGATAATCTTCACAAGTTCTATCTTTTATAAAATATTTTTAAGCCTGATATATTGTAACAGCATAATAGTTTTACCATCTTGTATCTCACCTGTTTCAATCATTTGCAGTGCTTCATCAATTGGTAATTCCAACACATCCATTTCTTCCTGTTCATGTTCAATACCACCGCCATCATTTACTTTCATGTCGTGTGAATATTCGGCTATAAAAAAATAAAGCATCTCCGTTACAGAGCCCGGTGACATGTAAGCTTCAAATACTTTTTTAACATCAGTAATTTTATAACCGGTTTCTTCTTCAGTTTCTCTTTTTATACAATCTTCCGGATTGTCTTTGTCTAAAAGGCCGGCACAGGCTTCTATCAGCATGCCGCTGTCATTGCCATTAATAAAAGTAGGCATGCGAAATTGTCTGATAAGGATTACTGTTTTTAAAGTTGTATTATAAAGCAAAATAGCAGCGCCATTTCCCCTGTCATATGCTTCCCTGCTTTGGGTTTGCCAGTTGCCATCTTTCCTTAAGTATTCGTAAGTTACTTTTCTAAGCGTATACCAATTTTTAGATAAGATTTCTGTTGAAAGAATTTTTACGTTACTGTTTTGCATAGCTACAATATCTAAATAATAAAAATTAAAAATAATTTAAAAGGTTCATTAAAAAGTAAATGAACCGGATGCTTTATAAAAAAATAAGCGATAAAATTAATTACATTTTATCGCTTATGTATGCTTTCCGGAAGTTTAAAATACTTACTATACTTTTGGAAGCTGGTAGCCGTTATGATATTCCTTCATTAAATATTCTTTGTTAATTGCTTCATCTGTAAAAGCTCCTTTTGCTCTGTCCCACAATAATTTTTTGCCGCTGCGGAAAGAAATATTTCCCATTTGTGCTACAGTTGCAACATGCGCTCCTGCCTGTATGGGGCAGTGAAGATCTGCGGCCTTGCGGCTTTTTATAGCACCCACCCAATTAATCATGTGCATGTCAAGTCCATTGTCTGATGGCTTTTGAAATGGCATGATCACTTTACTTTTACTTTGTCTTTCTTCAATTACTTCCCAGCCGCCACGGTTTAAAATCAGGGTGCCGTTATTGCCAATAAATGCTATACCATGATCCCTGTTATAGGAGCCGTTATCAATGCCCATTGCGGAGTCCCATACCAAATTAAATTTATCAAATTCATACAGGGTGGTTAATGTATCCGGTGTTTCTTCATACAAATCAGGATAAGCAAATCTACCTCCAAGACCAACTACACTAATAGGCAAATCCGCTTTCATACCAAGCAATCCGTAATCTAATAAATGCACCCCCCAGTCTGTCATTAAACCACCGGCATAATCCCAAAACCACCTGAAATTAAAATGAAAACGGCTGCTGTTAAAGGGCCGTATGGAGGCTGGTCCTAACCATTGTTTGTAATCAACACCTGCTGGTGGCGCACTATCCGGCACAACAGGACCTGGTTTCATCCAGCCCTGGTAGCACCAAACTTTTACAGTGCGTATATTGCCCAATTGGCCACTGTGTACAAAATCAACCGCATCCTGAAAATGTTTTTGGCTGCGCTGCCACTGGCCCGCCTGTACAATTTTATTGTAACGTTGCTGTGCTGCTACCATCGTATTGCATTCAACAATTGAATTGCCCACTGGCTTTTCTACATACACATCTTTACCAGCTTCGCAGGCATGTATCATTATCAATGCATGCCAGTGATCTGGCGTACCAATAATTACCGCATCGATATCTTTTTGTTCCAGCAATTTGCGGTAGTCATCATATCTTTTTATTTTGGTTGCGTCTATGTTTAACTTGCTCAGTTCACCCAATCGGGTATCCATTGCATTTTTATCAACATCGCAAACTGCTACCAGGTTTACTCCGGGCACTTTTAGAGCAGCCTTTACATCAGACCAGCCCATACCATTAATGCCAATAGCACCAATGTTTAACTGATCGCTTGGTGCAATGCGATTTTTAAAATAAGCATATGCCTTGTTATCAAATACAGTGGCCAAAGCACCGGCACCAAGTACTGCTGAAGATTGCTGTAAGAATTTTCTACGTGATGACATTGTAGTTTTTTTTAAGTTTTTAATTTTATTAAAATAGTTGTGGTATGTGAAGCTGTAAGGACGTTGGCAGACTTGTGTTTGAAAATGTTAAGCCTTTTGGTATTTACTTTACAGCAATCGCTAATCAGATATAAATTTAACGAATTTACTTTACACCAATTTAAGTTTAATAGAGTCAGCTTATTTTTTTAAATATTTAAATTAATTGTAAAAAAATAATCTGAATTCAAAAATTGCAGTAGTTTTAGCTATCGTATTTATTTCAGCTCAGCCATTCGTTTAATTTTAACTCAACAGAATTTTGCTTAAATTATTTTAATAACCATCTCAATAAAAATTAAATTTTATGAAAGTACATGTATTGCTTTTACTGTTGCTCCTGTTTACTGCATCTGATATAAAAGCACAAAAAATTGAGCCTGCAACCAATGTGGCTGTCACTGGTTTTTCAGCAGAACGATTAAAAAGAATAGATGACCAAATGAATGAGTGGGTTAAAAAGGGATGGCTAAATGGAGCTGTGGGATTAATTGTGCGCAATGGGAAAACAGTGTATTATAAATCGGCTGGATATAATGACCTTGCTTCTAAAAAAGCGTTGGCAAAAGATGATATTTTTAGAATTGCTTCACAAACAAAAGCCATTACCAGCGTGGCTGTTATGATGTTATATGAAGAGGGAAAGTT
The DNA here is from genome assembly GCA_043782265.1 of Ferruginibacter sp. Lineage (GTDB taxonomy): Bacteria > Bacteroidota > Bacteroidia > Chitinophagales > Chitinophagaceae > Ferruginibacter. Next base: position 14,624 of record JAYWAU010000110.1, read on the forward strand.
TTTATTGGATGATCCTATTGCTGCTTACATCCCTTCATTTGCCAATGAAACCGTATTGGATAAATTCAACGAAAAAGATTCTACCTATACCACAATTGCTGCCAAAAGACAGGCTACCATTCGGGATTTATTAACGCATACTTCAGGTTTAGGCTATGCACAAATTGGTAGTAAAGAGGCCAATGCTATTTATGCGAAAAATAATATTACTGCAGGTATTGATGTACACAATGATAAATTATCAGATGCCATGAGCCGGTTGGGAAAATTACCTTTAATGCACCAGCCGGGTGAAAAATGGACTTATGGTTTAAATGTTGATGTGTTGGGAGATCTTGTAGAAATATGGTCAGGCATGTCTTTAGACGAATTTTTTAGAACCCGAATTTTTGAACCACTTGGAATGGCTGATACATATTTTAATGTGCCTGCAACTAAAGCTAACCGCCTTGTAAATATGTACAGCGAAGATTCGCTGGGTGTTTTACAAAAGCTTTCGGGTGCAGCACTTGGTGGAGATATTAATTATCCGCTTCGTAAAAAGGACTATTTTTCCGGTGGGGCAGGTCTTTCTTCTACGGCCTACGATTATGCTGTTTTTCTTCAAATGATGTTAAATGGGGGTACTTATAATGGCAAAAGAATAGTAAGCCGTAATACAGTTAGAATGATGACGATAAACCAGATTGGTGACCTTGGTTTGGGAGATGACAAATTTGGTTTAGGGTTTGCCATCGTTTCAGAAAAAAGTAGTGGCAATAATCCATCGCAGGCAGGTACTTATAGTTGGGGTGGTGCTTTTAAAACTTCTTACTGGGTAGATCCTAAAGAAAAAATGGTAATTGTTTTTTACCGCCAATTATTAAATACAAGCCATGGTGAACTGGCTGATAAATTTAAAGTACTTGCGTACCAGGCATTGAATGATTAGATCTAAAATAATTAATGGGGAATGATCAACATTTTGTAATTGATTATTCCCCATTCTAAAGCTATTAAAAAACATAAATTCCTTTTCAACAATCTCCCCGGCCAATCAATGCTTCTATTTATATACCGGCTTATGCTTTATCAAAACTGACACATTCTTTCAGTTCCTTTTCTGTATAAGCAACATTGTATTGCTTAAGCACATCGTCTGGTACGCCATTCCATTGATTGGGAACATTGCCTTTATAACCGATATCTTTCACACCTATTTCAGAAGTATAAAACCCTGTAGAAGTTAAATCTCTCATCAAAGTAAAAAAGGCTACACCCTGTTTCATACCGGGCTTTACTTTATTAGGATAGGCAATGTCGTCAACGATTTCAATCCGCTGTTTTTCTGAAATCTCATTAAAAGATTTTTCAAAACGTTTCAGCGATTCCATCTGCAGCCAGCGCAATCCGCCACGCATAGGCGTTTGATGATCGGGCATATCCTTTACAATAAACTCAATAAAATCTGGCACTTTAGCATCGGTAGCACTGCCACTTACTTCATCTTTTGGAATAATGATATCTGCAAGAATAACTATTGTCGCCATTTCTTCTTTTGTGAAAAATGTTTCCTCATTTAGTTTTTTATTGTGTGCTATTTCTTCGGGTGTACGGTCTGCCTGATCTGTAGTTGCTGCATCTTTTACAACAGCAGTTTCTTTTTTGTCAGCGGGATTGCAACTGTCCATAATAACACTGCCTGCTGCAGTGCCGATTAATAAAGCCTTGATTGATTTACGTCTGTCCATAAAAATACTTTTATAAATTATGCAATGATGTAATTGGTTATTGGTAATTAAATATTCTGTTTTTTTAGCTGATCAACAATGTATTCAGATGCTCTCATAGATAAGGCTAAAATGGTCCAGGTAATATTTTTATCGCCCTGCGATACAAACTGACCGCCATCAACATTAAATAAATTTTTACAATCATGCGCCTGGCTCCATTTGTTAAGGGCCGATGTTTTTTTATCATCCCCCATTCGTACCGTACCAGCCTCATGAATAATTTTCCCCGGCGATTCTAATCCATATTGCTTATCAGCACCATCATCACCCCAGGTAATTACCGCACCCATTTTATGCATAATTTCTCTAAAAGATTCCTTCATGTGTTTTGCCTGGTTAACTTCCTGTTCGGAGTATTTTGTATTAAACCTCAACACCGGTATACCAAATTTATCCACTACCGAAGGATCAATTTCGCAGTAGTTACTGGCCAATGCAAGTGCCTCACCACGACCTGCCATGCCAACAGACGCACCATATAAATACCGATGATCTTCTTTTAATGATGCACCATAGCCACCGGCTTCTTTTGTTTTACCGTTAATTGGAATTTTACCATTCTGACCTTCAACTCCCATCCCAAAACCATAAGCAGGCTGTTCCATTCCTCCCCAATATTCAATATGGTAGCCTCTTGCAAAGTCTAATTTTTTATTATCACCCCACCATGGAGTATACACATGCATTCCCCCCACACCATCTTCGTTGTATCTTTTTCTGC
>JAYWAU010000111.1:0-6280 GCA_043782265.1 Ferruginibacter sp.
CCACAGTAGCAGCCGATGCCAATTACAATGCAGCGAACTCGGCAGCCACAGCATTCACAATCAACAAAGCAGCACTGACAGTAACACCCGATGCGCAAAGCAAACCTTATGATGGCCTTGTGTTTACAGGCTTTACATCAACAATTACCGGTTTTGTAAACACTGAAACAATAAGTGTTGTCAGCGGCGCAGCAACTTACAGTGGAGCAGCCACCACAGCAACCGCAGCAGGATCATACACCATAACACCAGTGGCAGGAACACTAAGTGCAGCCAATTATAGTTTTGTAACGTTTAACAATGAAATACTTATAATAACAGGTGGAGCATTGCCGGTAAATTTTATTAAATTTACCGCATCCCGTAATGGAGATAATGTGCAGTTAAACTGGAGCACGGGGAGTGAAATAAATATAAAAAATTATGAAATAGAGAAGAGTGCGAATGGAATTAATTTTAATAAAATAGGAACTGTTGCCTCATTAAATTCAGCTACAGGGGCCAGTTATCAAAAAAAGGACATCTATCCTTACAATGGTGTAAATTATTACCGAATTAAAAGTAATGATGAAAATGGCCAGCATGCGTATAGTGTCATTGCAGTAGTGCGGTTTATTAACGAAGGGATAAAGGTGTCACCTACATTAATCAACAATAACAGATTTACATTGACATTAAACGAACAGTCTGCAGGTAACTATAATCTGGTATTGACTAATCTGGCAGGTCAAAGGATATTTCAAAAGAAAATTAGCTATGCCGGTGGAAATAATACACAGGTTATAGAGTTAGGGAATTCTTATTTGGGAGCTGGTATTTATAATCTTTCTGTTATTGATACCAAGGGAAACTACCAAAATTTCCGGTTGCTGATAAATAATCAATAGAAATTATTAAAAGCTACTCCTCATATAATGAAAAGAGAAGAAGGAATTAAAAATCCTTGAAAACGATTTTAAATATTAAAAAAACACCTGCAATAATCGCAGGTGTTTTTTTAATATAAATTTAATCTGATACCCCTAATCTATCATTTAATCCATTTCTGTCAAATTAAATCTAATAGACCGGTAATAGTATTTATTTTTTTGGAGGACCCCACTCATGCACAACAGGTATCCTGCTTTTAGTATCTGGAAAAGCTGAACCATGGTGGCAGGTATAACAGGTTACAACCATTAAAGAATCGCCTATAAGAGGTTTTTGTACTTTAAAATTTTCCTTATTCATCTGAAGTACCATCGTCATCATTTCACGGGCAATGTCTTTTTTAGGATTGGCATCGCTTGCAAAATCCGGGTGATCGGCTGCGGGATCTTTTGCATGGCAATAGTCACATTTTACACCCAACGCATCACCAAACTGGCCTTCCATAATATCATGCATCTGCTCCTTGGTTATATCCTGCGGCAGAATTTTAAGATTTTTGTAAACGTTACTTTGTTTAGTTGGTGTAGTTCCTGCCACGCCAATCATCACAACAACAATCATTGCTGCAATCACCATTAATTTTCTATTTAACTTTAATAACAATTTGGCCATAAATGTTTTTTTAGATGATTTTTTGTGAATGTATTGTGTTAGTTCTGGTATTATAAAGATATGGGATGTTATAATTGATAGAAAATTTTTTTATCCCTGATAAGTGAAAGAATTCTATTAGTCTATAAATTTAGCCGATTATTAAATATTTGTTTTCGAATTGGTGCGTAATAAAAATTCATTTGGAGCATAATCCTTCTTAAAAATTCCGTATTTGGTTAATGTAATTAATTTAACTATCAGATTGCCTAAGTAAATTTGAACAAATTAAAAGCTCAAAATATTCCAATAATGGATATTCTAATAAATAAGATGCATATGAAGATAATTTCGTTTGGTGTAACTAAAGATATTACAGGATCCCTTTTTCTGGATTTTAATGCAGGGGAAACCCCCGTAAGTATCGCTAAACTAAAAGAAGGCCTTTTTAATAAATTTCCGGAACTGAGGAATTTATCCACCCTGTCTATTGCAGTTAACAATGAATATGCTACCAATGAAACGATGGTAAATAACCAGGATGAAGTAGCTTTAATTCCGCCTGTAAGTGGTGGATAAATAGCTCAAAAGCAGATGGGAGTTTAAAAAATAAGTGTCGAAAATGATTTAGTTATAAATTGCCGGTTGTACAAACTTTTTAAAATAGATGCCGGTTTAAGGTTTAATAATATATGTTGACAGATAATCACAACAGAGTTATAAGTTATTTGAGGCTGTCGGTTACAGATAACTGTAACATGCGCTGCCAGTATTGTATGCCTGCTGAGGGAGTGGAGTTTTCACCGGTAAAAGAATTATTATCCTGGGAAGAAATGTTTTTGCTGGCATCAACTTTTATTGAGCTGGGAATAAAAAAAATCAGGATCACTGGCGGAGAACCTTTTGTTAGAAAAGGATTGATGGAATTTTTGCAAAAACTTGCTGGCGTTGATGGACTGGAAGAAATTTCCATCACTACCAATGCCACCTTAATTGGGCCGCATATAGCAACATTAAAAAGTCTGAAAATACGCAACATTAATGTTAGCATGGACAGCCTCAATAAGAATAGGTTTAACGATATTACCCGCCGGGATTATTTTGACACCGTATTAAACAATGTGCATCAATTGTTACAAAAGGATTTTAATGTGAAGATCAATTGTGTTGTGATGGCCGGGCACAATACAGAGGACATTATTCCATTCATTAACTTTGCAAATGAATACAATGTTGATGTTAGGTTTTTAGAAGAGATGCCTTTTAATGGCCACAGTAAAAGCTTTGACAGACTGGAATGGGATCACGTAAAAATCATGGAACACATTACTAATCAATTTCCAAAAGTAAACCGTTTGCAATCAGTGGCCGGCTCTACCTCAGAGAATTATACTATTGAAGACAGAAAGGGATCCTTCGGAATTATCCCCTCTTTTTCAAGAACATTTTGTGGTACCTGTAACAGGATAAGGGTTTCTGCAAGGGGCGAATTGCAAACCTGTTTGTATACCAATGATAGTGTATCTTTTAAAAAATTACTTGGCGGAAATCCTGATATGGAATTAATAAAGCACGCTATTTATGCTGCTATTAAATCACGTTTTAAAGATGGGTTTGAGGCAGAAGAAAAAACAGAATGGAAAAAATCAATGTCATTAATCGGCGGATGAAAAAAAATACCAACAAATTATCGCATCTAAATAAAGCAGGTAATCCTCGCATGGTAGATGTATCTGCAAAGCAGGTTACAAGCCGTTCTGCAACTGCACAGGCAACCGTACAATTTCCTCCTGATGTATTTAAACAGTTATCAAAAAACAGCTTTCTTAGCAGTAAAGGAAGCATTTTTAATACTGCAATTATTGCTGGTACAATGGCGGCAAAACGAACAGGAGATCTGATTCCGCTTTGTCACCCTTTATCTCTTTCGCAGGTAACTATCGAAATTGAAACAGCAAAGGAATTATTATTAATTACTGCTACCATCAAATGCGAGGGAAAAACTGGGGTAGAGATGGAAGCATTAACAGCAGCATCAGTTGCAGCACTTACTGTATATGATATGTGCAAAGCACTATCACACGATATTGTAATTACTCAAACCAGGCTGCTACAAAAAAAAGGAGGTAAAAGTGATTTTACAAGATGAGATTTATGGGTTGGTACTGGCTGGTGGTAAAAGCAGCCGCATGCAGACAGACAAAGCTGCATTACAATACCATGTAAACATCAGCCAACAAACTTTCCTTTATAAATTGCTTAAAAAATACTGCTCCAAAACCTTTATCAGTTGCAGGCAAGACCAGGTGAACCAATTGCAGCCGGACGAAATATTTATAACAGACGAAAATAAATACGAAGGGCCCTTGAATGGTATTTTATCAGCCCATCATAGCTTTCCGGATAAGGCATGGCTGGTTATAGCTGTTGATCTGCCGCACATTTCAGACAATACAATTGAAGTGTTATTAAGTGAGAGAGAACCGTTGAAAATGGCTACCGTTTATGCCACACAAGCGTCAGGAATGCCTGAGCCGCTGATTGCAATTTGGGAGCCTGCCGCATTGGTAGAAGCAGAAAAATATATGCAGGAAGGAAACCGTTGTCCACGGAAATTTTTATGTGGACAGGATATTAAAACAATTTTTCCTGAAAATGATATTGAGCTTTTTAATGCCAATTATTATACAGATTATCTGGAAGCAAAAAACAGAATGGCATCAACATGAACCAGGAAAGGTATTCAAAACAAATTAAGTTAAAAGAATTTGGACTGCCTGCACAACAACACTTGCAAAATAGTAAAGTATTGATAGTAGGAGCGGGGGGGCTTGGCACACCTTGCGCCCAATACCTTAACGGAGTTGGAGTTGGAACCATCGGATTAATAGACGACGATACAATCAGTTTAAGTAACCTGCCAAGGCAGACCTTGTTTAATGAATCGGAAATTGGTTTATCCAAAGTTGAAGTACTTTCACAAAAATTAGCAGCACAAAATCCTGCCACCAATTTTATTTGTTACAAAAAATTTTTAACCCCGGCCAATGCCATCGACATTATTAGCAATTATGATGTGGTGGTGGATGCCTCAGATAATTTTGGAACCCGGTACCTTGTAAATGACAGCTGCGTAGTATTGAACAAACCATTTATTTATGGTGCCTTGCATGCCTTTGAAGGGCAGGTAAGTGTTTTAAACTATCGGGGAGGGCCAACCTATCGTTGTCTTTTCCCCGAAACTGATATGCCAAATAATATTCTAAATTGTGATGACAATGGCGTGTTGGGCGTGCTGCCTGCATTGATTGGTACTTACCAGGCAATAGAGGCAATAAAAATAATTACCGGTATTGGCACAACTTTGAGCAGACAATTGCTAATCATTGATACCTTGTCGCAATCTCATTTTAAAATTGCCGTTTCAGCCAATCCTGAAAATTTAAAAATAACCAAATTGAAAGCAATCTATGCCGTTCCGGAATGTGCAGGCAATGTTATTTCAATTGATGCTGCTACATTAAATGAATGGCAGCAGGCAGGCAAAAAAATTAGCCTGATTGATGTGAGAACGCCAGCCGAATTCAGTAATACACAATTACCTTTTTCTAAAAATATTCCGCTTGGTGATTTACAAATCCGCCACTCGGAAATTGATCTTAGTCTGCCGGTAGTAACCATCTGTCAAACAGGTAGCAGGAGCAAACAGGCGGCATTATACCTCATTAAAGAAACCGATGCAAAACAAGTATTTAATTTGCAGGGCGGTTTAGCATCAATCATATAAATTTTATAATGGAGACTTCTACAATTTTATTAATTTCTTTTTTATTTCTCCTCATCTCATTTTTATACAGCACCGTAGGTTTTGGCGGCGGTTCCAGCTACCTGGCTATTCTTAGTTTGTTTATTACAGATTTTAATACCATCAGAACACATGCGTTGCTTTGTAATATTGTAGTGGTTACCATTGGATGTATTATCGCATATCGAAAGGGATTTCTATCGCTTAAAAAAGCAATACCTTATACTATCTTTAGTGTGCCTGCTGCTTTGTGGGGAGCAACTTTTAAACTTTCTAAACAATCATTTTTCCTGTTATTGAGTGGTGCACTTATCCTTTCGGCAGTGGCATTGTTTTTTCAGGTAGTGAGGCCCGTGAAGCCTTTGGAAGATAGAAGAAAAGTGTTGGTAAGATCTGTGCCACTTGGTGCCGCATTGGGATTTTTGTCAGGAATGGTTGGCATTGGCGGTGGAATATTTTTATCGCCGGTACTAAATTTATTAAACTGGGAAGACACTAAAAAGATAGCCGGTATTGCAGGTTTTTTTATCCTTGTAAATTCAATTGGTGGCATTACGGGACTTGCCATTAGCGGAACTGTTCCAGTCTCCTTACCTTTTACTGCATGTGTAATAGGCGCAGTAATGGTGGGTGGCTTTGCAGGTTCAATAATCAGCATGAAATTATTTGATGCCCTCGTAATAAAAAGACTCACAGCGGTGTTGATATTGGTGGTGGGGATAAAACTACTGATTGAGCATGTTTAATTTTGTAGAAATACGGGGAACAATTTTTTGTTTTATCACAAGAGGAATGAGTTATTGAATTGCCTGCAGCAGAGACTTCTTTTTTATAAATTAATGAAACGCTTAATTAAAAAATTTTGGCAATGATATCGGTTGAGGAAGCACTTAAAATAGTTTTATCAATTCCCGGCAACTACGGTTTTGAAAAAGTTCCTTTACAGGGTGCATT
>JAYWAU010000112.1:0-6263 GCA_043782265.1 Ferruginibacter sp.
TGAGTTGAAAAATGGATTAGCTGAATTTACGAGGGAGGGCGATTTACTCTTTTTCAAATTAAACGGCCAATTTATGGAGGGATTAATGTACAAAGGAAATAATTCATTTGAAGGTGGAATTGGCTTTAATAAGGTTAAATTTGAAATAACGACTAATGGAGAAGTACTTACAAAGATTACTATGTGGGATCACTGGACTGAAGATCAGAAGTATTTAAAAGTATATGAAGGAATAAAAGTTTTTAAATATGGCAAATAACCTTGGGTATTAATACAAAATGAACTTTCAAATCCTCCATTGGCGCAAGCATTCTAATGAAGTGAAGTCTGCTTTGACGCAAGGGTGTAGGGCGGATAGGAGCGTTAGCTATCCTTGTGCCAGACAACAACTGTGCTAACAAAAATAATGCACCAACTGCACCATTATGTTAGCGCTTACAAACAGAAATAGTAAGCATATAAATTATTTAGAAAGTCTTACTTTGCAGCATTAGCAAATGGCACAAGGAAGCCGGCACACATTGCCAACGCTACACCCTTTCGCCAATGCAAGCGTTTACCAGTTTGCAGAGGTGCTTGGGCCAATAGGGGAAGTTTTTTCACAAACTCTCGTTGTATGCAAATGGACGACACAGAAAACAGATACTTACAGATATTTACTAAAAATTGAATGACAGATGGAACTTAAAACCATAGAATTAAATGTTGACCAGTCGAAAGAAATTTATGCCTCGACAAATTGCCAACAGGTAATAAATTCTATGAACGAATTTTATCCAAAAATTGGTTTCAACAAACCTTGGGTTGGTTATTTCGCTTTTAATAACAATCAAGTTGTTGGAACTGGCGGTTTCATAGGACAACCTGAAGACGGAAAAGTTGAAATTGCATATTGGACATTTAAAGAATTTGAAGGACAAGGAATAGCTTCATTCGTTTGTAAACAACTCATTACAATTGCAAAAGCAACAGACCCAGACATAATAATAACAGCTAAAACAGCACCCGAACATAACGCTTCGACAAAAGTTTTAAGGAATAGCGGATTTACATTTACAGAAATAATACAAGATGACGAAATTGGTGACGCTTGGTTTTGGACACTTAAAGATGGAGAATAAACCTTGCATTGCTTCCGTTTTGTTTAAGCGCTTCCACTCCAAGGTCAGTGTCACCTATCAGTCTGGCGCAGGAGTGTATTAAGCTAACGAAATAATAATAGGCGCTGGAATGAGGCGATGGTTTTGCAGGGGTGGGTTTCCAGTGTCAGCACGTTACTACTATCTGGTAATAAAAAGTTGCCGCATGGAGATCAGTAACAAGAAGGCACAGGAGAAGAATACCTGCGCCAGATGGCAATGTCAATATGTTCGGTGTGCACCTCTTTCCAATTATATTTCTTTAATACATTTTACCGTTTACGAAACGGTCCGCTTATTAAATACCATAAGGTTTGATATTTATTATCCTTTGTATCCTCTAACCCAAATTGAACTCTCTCTTTGGAGTGATGCTGATATGTGCCAAATAATCTATCCCAAAAACTTAGCAAAGCACCATAGTTGGAATCGGTTAGATATTGAGGGTATGAATGGTGTATTCTATGAAAGTTTGGGCTTGCAAATACATAGTCAGATATTTTCTCGAGCCAGTCTGGAAATTTTAAGTTGGTATGTTGAAGCATAAGAACAGGTGTATATATTGCGAAATAGATTATCACTGTTTCAACTCCATATCCAAAAATTGATGCAGTGGTCAGCTCTGTGATTACCACCCCAATGTTGTCAAATGGATGAAAACGATATGCCGTTGTAGAATCCATTTCACTATCGCTATGATGTATCTTGTGGAATCTCCAAATAAGTTTTGACGTATGCGATAACCTGTGATAGAAATAATCACCGCAGTCCATAAGCATAATACCAAGTATAATTTTTACAGTAGGGTTAATAGTAAACAGATTCAAAATTCCCCATTGTTGTGCATCAATGAAATTATACCATGCGGCTGCAGCATAATTCACAGGCGTAGTTACAAGGATATAAAATAAAAATATGCCAATATTCCTCGCTGTATGACGTTGGCGGTTTTCAACCTTTACCATGTAAGGCCAAAATGTCTCAAGGAAAAAAAAGATAGAAATGTAACCGAATATTTTCAGGTTATTATTAAACTCTTCAAAGAGGAATTCCCTGATCATAGAATGATATTTTTAGAAATTTGGTTATTAATTCTTGTTGAATAAATGAATTTGGTTAAGCTAATTTTAGTGTAGTGACAAATGGCAACAGTACAGAAGTTCTGCGCCTCACAGGGTTTATTATCAAAACATTTTCACAATCAGATTTCCTATTGCCTGCCAATAGGGAGTATCCCTCAGATCAAAGCATATTTTTGCTAACAGAAAAAATACAAACACCACAATAAATGGGCTGATACGTTTTGTCCGCAATGAATCAATAAGTGTAATAATTCCCACGAGTGAAAGGATGAGGACGATGCTAATGGGGAACCCTGGCAAACCAAGGTACGTCTCTAATGCCCTATCCAAAGCAGGACTGATAAAAAGGAATGCTGTACTACACATAAAGCGCATGTGCAGTGCTGCATTGCGTTTGTAAAAAATGGCGAGGGAATACAAAATGGCAAAAAAAACAATGTCCGGGAAAGTTATTGCCAGGTATTTTATACCTAGTTGTTGCCCCCCTTCTGCTACTCCGGAAAAATAGCTATCCCTGTTAGCCAAATACAAAGCCAATACCACCAATGGCGCCAGCACATAGCTGAGGGCACCCACCCGCCGATGCCATTGTATCTTCCCTTTCAGGATAAGTATAGGTTGCACCAATAGCATTAAAATCCATCCCATCATAATTATGCCATGAAAATGCATGATCCAGTTAAAGTGCATATTGTAATTGCCGTCCATCAAATAGTCTTTAAACTGGGGAAAATGTTTGATATAGGTGTGGTAAAAACCCACCTCTACCAACACGATCAAAAGAATAATTCCGATGATGATCCGGTTAACAGCCGCAGTGGAAACGGAAGACTTTTCATTCTGTAACATGTTTAATGTTTTGGTTTATTAAGGCATTCGTGTCATGGTCTGGGCTTCCGTTATTGGAAGTGTTAGGTAGTTGTATGGCTGTGATAATTTTTTTCTAAAAGTTAGCTAAGGGTAGTTCACGTGCACAAATAGCAATATAAGCGCTGCGGATGAAATGTTAACCCAATGTGCAAGATAAGCGGGGCATTGACTTTACACCAATGACTTTTCAAATTGTATTGATTGAGCTGTAGTCTAACATTGCTGGTAACAAAAGTTTTTGAAAAACTTACTCCTAAACAAATATACAAACAATGCTAATATAATGAATGGTGAATAATTTTTGTTGATGAACAGTATGGAATTTATACAAGCACACAACCGGAGTGCCGCCCGCCGCATGCACCAATTGGCGCAAGCAGTCTACTAAAGTGAAGTCTACGTTGGCGCAAGGGTGTAGGGCGGATAGGAGCGTTAGCTATCCTTGTGCCAGACAACAAAAATAACCAATAAGTGGAAAAACTATTTGCTTCCGTGGTAGGTGTAAACTTATCAGTCAGTCTGGCGCAGGAGTGTATTAAGCTAACGAAATAATAATAGGCGCTACTACTGGCGCAGGAATGTATTAACAGAGCGAAATGATAATAGTCGCTGGAATGAAGCGATGGTTTTGCAGGGTTAGGTTTCCAGTGTGAGCACGTTACTGCTATCTGGTAATAAAAAGTTGCCACATGGAAGATCAGTAACAAGAAGGCACAGGAGAAGGGCACCTGCGCCAGATGGCATAATCAAAGCTACTTCAAATACAGATGAATGTTTTCAATATACCTGCAATATTCCTCACTTAAAGCCCGCAAATAAATTTCACCGAATTAGCCTAATTTCATTACCACAAATTGTAAGCCGATGAAAATTTTACACCTGCCATCTTTGCCCTTTATAAAAATATTCACTTATTACTATATCGTAGGTAGTTTTATCAATACCGAAAATGTATCAGCACAGACAAACAGGCCCGCATTGTATAAAGTGTTAACGTTAACCGGGGAAAAACAAGGCGCAAGGGATATCCCGCAAGACCATGGCGCAACAGGCATTTATCAAAAACTATTAAAACTTACCTCCACAGCAAGCGTGTTGCATACGCAGGCGCATCCTGATGATGAGGACGCAGCCTTACTAACTTTTCTAAGCCGTGGAAAAGGTGCCCGTTTAGCGTTGTTATCATTGAACAGGGGTGAAAGCGGGGGCAATGTTGTAGGAGTGGAGTCTTTTGATCAGTTAGGCTTATTGCGGACAGAAGAATTTTTATTAGCTGCCGGTTATTATGGGCTGGATGATTTGTATTTTACCAAACTAATTGATTATGGTTTTTCAAAACGGGTACAAGAAGCCTATGATAAATGGGGGAAAGAAAATGTATTGAGTGAAATGGTAAGGGTGATCCGTATCAACAGGCCGCTGGTAATTATTTCCCGTTTTCATGGAACAGAACGAGATGGGCATGGCAATCACCAGGCCGCAGGAGAAATCATTCAACAGGCATTCTTGATGGCCGGTGATTTCACAGCCTTTCCGGAACAAATTACCAAAGAAGGTCTGCGACCATGGAAAGCACTCAAATTTTATCGCGGTGGTGTTACCGAAAAAGAGCATTGGAATATAGGTTTGAATACAGGATTGTATAGCCCATGGTTGGGGCAATCGTATAAAAATCTTTCTATGCTGGGTTATAGTTTTCACCGCTCACAGTTTGGCGGGCAGCTTAATGAAGTGTACGGCCCTTCTATACAATATTATGAGCGCATTGAAAACGGTGTAAAGAGAGATGAAAAAGAAAATAGTTTTTTTGATGGAATAGATACTTCCATTACCGGTATTTTTTCAATAACCGGCGAAACTATCCCTGTCGGCATCCTACCATTACTTACTGGCATCGCCGCAGATGCAGCGCAGGCTATCGCTACATTCCAGGTAAACAATCCGGCTGCAATTATTTCATTTCTTACCGATGGCTTATCCAAAATCCGGTCTGCTATTTCATTACTACGTAATCAGCGAGATGCGCTGTTTATGTTACAGGTTAAGGAGCGGCAGTTTTGCGATGCTATCAATGCAGCCTTAAATATTCACCTGCAGGCCATGGCCGTACCCGACAATACAAAACCAACAAGAAATTTTTACGAACCGTTGCCAACGATGACCTTTGCTGTTGCAGGCAAGCCTTTTAAAATAGAAACAGAACTCGTAAACAATAGTACTGTTTCAATTGAACCAAATAGTATTCGTTTGATTACCCCACCCGGTTGGGCGATAGAGAACAATCAACAAAATTTAAAACCCCTCCAAACAAATGAAAAAATATTGCAGGTGTACAGGGTAATAGTTCCTGACAATTGTGATTATTCTCAACCTTATTTTTACCGTAATTCGCTGGAAGAAAATCAATATCGGTTGCGGGATAAACAATTTGAAAATTTACCATGGGGAGCACCAGTAGCAAAGGTTTCAGCTACCTACATCATCAATAATGCGGAAGTAGAAATACAAGTACCAGTGCAGTCAAGACAACCTAATTTGCCTTATGGGTATGATCAATATACTTTAAAAGTAGCACCAGCCATTGCAGTAAATATGCAACCCGGACTGGGTGTAGTGCCCTTGAATAAAAAAATGAAAAGTTTTGATGCACATGTAGAACTGATCAACAATTACGATAGCACTATCAAAGGCAGCCTCACAATAAAAGTACCCTATGGGTGGAAAGTGGAACCCCTGCATACTCCTTTTTCATTTAATGAGGCAGGTGAAAAAAATAACTTTACCATAAAAATTTCAATGCCAGCCATTACAGAAAAATCATACACAGTTGAAGCCATAGCAACTGCTAACAATAAAGCGTACACGCAGGGATATGATTTGAGCACCCACCGCGACCTTGATCAAACTATTTTATATCATCCTGCCATTGCCATCATAAAAGGTATTAAAGTAAACGTAGTGCCTGGTATTAAAATTGGTTATTTGATGGGTGTGGGAGATGAAGTTCCCCGTGGGCTTGAACAACTAGGTGCAAAAGTTCAGTTGCTAAATACCAATGATCTTGCTTCAGCAAATTTCAATCAATATGATGTAATTATGATTGGCACAAGGGCCTATGCAGTGCGGCAGGATTTAAATATTTATAATCAGCGCCTGCTTGATTATGCAAAAA
>JAYWAU010000113.1:0-6202 GCA_043782265.1 Ferruginibacter sp.
TTGTTTTACTGAAGCAGTATCAGTTGGGGTAGCATTTGGTGCTTTATCAGGAAATACTGTGTAGTATTCCGGCTTTTGCGTAGCTAACCACATTTTATAATCCGCAGCACTCTCTACTATAATTACACCCCGCATTGAAAAATGCCCCTTACCACACATTTGATCGCAACTAATTTCATAAACAAAATTAGGATTGCCTGATCTTATTTTCATTTCTTCTGTAGTGTACAAAGGTGTAAACCACAATGTTGTCGGGATGCCTGGTACAGCATCCATTTTTAACCTGAAATGAGAAAGACCAACATCATGTATTACATCTTGTGCATTGATTACAAATTTTACGGGTTTGTTTACAGGAATATGCATCGTGGCTGATACATGAATGTCATCCAGACTTGCCGGATCATTAAAATCTACACCAAGACTATTTGCACCTTTTGTTAATTTATAATTCTTTTTACCTAAAATATTATCCGGCCCTGGATAGCGAAATTCCCATGCAAACTGATGACCAGTTACCTCAACAACTACTGCATCTTTGGGAGCATCACTCGTCATTTTAAACCAGTATTTTAAACCAAATACTACCAGTACTGTTAAAAATATAGCTGGTACAGTTGTCCAAAGTAATTCAAGTTTTGTATTGTGTGGAAAATAAAAAGCCTTACGGTCATCATTTTCCTGATATTTGAAACTAAACCAAAATAATAATACCTGTGTTACTACAAAAACTACTCCTGTGACCCCGATAGTTATATATAACATTAGGTCGATTTTCTGTCCCATTTCTGATGCTGCTCCCATCGGAAATAAGGTTTTTGAATAGTACAAATCATTGCACCACCAAACACCAATAAGGCCCAATATCAAAAATGAAATCAATAAAAAAGCGTTGATTTTATTATTCTGTTTCCTTGCTTTTTCTTCGCCCTTCAAAACGCTTACGTATTCACTGGCCTTCGCAATCTGAAAGATGACTACGAAAATCATTACTACGATCGCTATCAACAAAAACTGTGTCATGATGCAAAATTAAATTCAGTAATTATTATTCCTATATATTGTTTAACGGGTGTATGTATGTTTTTTCTTTTACTACAAACCCGCCATAAAGTTCATTAAAATTCAAACATTATTATGTATGATGAATCATACTCTCTTTTAAGAAAGGATGATTTTTTACGGTTAAAGAATGGCTGCTTAAATAAACGCCAACCCTCCACATAATAATACCAATAAATAACAGTGCTATCCCAAATTCAAAAGGCATCATTTCTGCATGCTCATATAACGTGCCTGGCATAACCATTTGCCAGAAATCTATCCAATGTCCGAAAATAATCAATATCGCCATAAAGGTTAATAAAGTATAATTACGTTTTGAACTCTTCTTCATTAAAATCAATAGCGGACAGGCAAAATTTAATATCAGGTTTAAAAAGAAAATACCACGATAAGGACCTTGTACACGAATTTTAAAATAACCTGTTTCTTCAGGAATATTGGCATACCATATTAACATGTATTGCGAGAACCACAGGTATGTCCAGAATACAGAAAATGCAAACATAAATTTTCCGATGTCATGAATATGTTCTTCTGTTACATATTCTAACTGTCCATTGTTTTTTAAATACACAATAAATATTGCTATCAATGACATGCCGGCTACAAATGAACTTGCAAATGTGTACCAGCTAAACATGGTACTGTACCAATGTGTATCAATGCTCATTAACCAAAGCCATGGTATGGTAGAACCTACACTTAAACCGAAAAAAACTATAAATAATGCAGCCCACAAAATATTTTTCTTAATCCATTTATTTCCCGTTTCATAGTCCATTGGACCATCTTCATCACTTTTTAAACTCAATGAGCGCATTTTATTTCCTAAGAAAGACCAAAGGAAAATAGTGATTGCACTAAATACTGAAAAGAAAACGGGGTTTAAAAATCCACTTTTACCTTTAATAATTTTGTCATTTGCTACGGTCTCTTTATTTACCCAATGATAAATATCATCATGACCACCCCAAACAATAGCCATCAAAATTAAAAATGCGATTACTCCTAAAACAGGAACAACACTTGAAATAGCTTCAGGAACCCGACGCAATGCAACCTGCCAACCGCCCATAGCTAAAGTAGTTACCCCTATAAAAAACATAGAGGCATTTACAATTAACAGCCAATAAACAGCATTTTGCAATAATACTGCCCAAAAGCGTGTACCATTTATATTTTCACCATGCCCTGCATGGCTAAAAGGATGATACATAATAAAACCATACAGCAATGCAATTGCTCCAACGATAAGCAGGCCCATCGTCCACTTTTTATAACTGCCTGGTAATTCGAATGACTGATTCATCTAATCTTTATTTTGAGTGAATTCTTTTATTTCTATCCCTTTTTTGTAATTACACTATCCATCTTTTTTACAACACTGTCTTTTTTTACAGCTGCTACTTCTGTCGCAGTTGCAACGGATTTAGGTTGCAATGTTCTAATGTAATGAACAATCATCCAGCGCTGCTTTCTGCTTAATTGAGATGCATAGCTTCCCATATTATTTTTTCCGTAGTTAATAGAATGAAACATTGTTCCATCTGCCATTGCTACATATTGTGGTATTGTTAAGTTTGCTATTGCACCAATCTTTGTAGACAAAGGACCATTCGCCTGTCCACCAGCACCATGGCAAACAGCACAGTTAATATTGAATAACCTTGCTGTTTCCGCAAGTTCTTGTTTTGTTAATGGCGGCAATGGATTTTTTATTCCTGCACTTAATTTGTATCCATTAGAATCATTCGGTAGTGTGTACGCAAATAATTCACCTACGGCAATTGTTCCATCAACTGGTCGGCGATTATAAAATATTTCATGACCCTGATTGGAAGGGTTATCAGTAAAAACAGTGTCATTTAGCTGGGAATATGTTTCTAAAGCACGGCTATAAGCCATATCAGGCATATAAATTTTACCTGGCTGGCGTTTACTGTCGCCACAACCTGTAATTACGGCAACCCATGTTAATGCCAAAGCTAAAACTGTTAAGATGTTAATTTTTTTCATTGCCTCTTTTGAATATCTAAGTAAATCTTATTAAAAGGTTGGTATCACCAATTGATTAATATCCTTTTTCCAATTCCCTGTATAATTTTTGTTCCCTATCGTACCTGCCTAACCACCATCCCGTTTCAGCATGCTGCACATTTACTTCCGTAGCACCGGCTTTATTTAAAAAAGCCTGCACTTCTTCATCATTTGTTTTATCGGTACATTCAATTACCATCACAAAAAGATCATCTGTTGCTCTTAAATGAAAATGATGTTTTTTAACAAACGGAGATAACTGGCACAAATAACAAAATGTAAGCACCATACCAACCGCTGCAAATAAAACTGTTAATTCAAATGTAATAGGAATCCATGCTGGTAGGGCAAAGTGCGGCTTTCCTCCAATATTTAAAGGCCAGTCTTTTGTAAATATCCAACTGATACAAGTTAAGGCTGTAGCAGTTCCTGTTATACCGTAAATAAAACCGGCAGTGTGCAGGCTGGTTTCTCTTAATCCCATTGCATGATCTAAACCATGTACTGGAAATGGTGTGTACACATCATGAATTTTGTAACCGGCACGGCGAACATTCTTCACCGCTGGAAACAATACTGCTTCATCATCGAAACACCCAACTACAAATTTTTTAATTCCTCCAGCCATGTTAATTATTAATTATTAATTATCAATTATTAATTTTAGTGAGCATGTTCAACTTCTTCTATATAAAACTTATCTGCATCCGATTTTTCAATGTCTGTCATCTTCATTTTATAATTTTCGCCAGTGGTTTTTAGTACACTCTTGATTTCTGCTACAGCAATTACCGGAAAATATTTAGCGAACAGGAAGAAACAGGTAAAGAACAATCCAAATGTTCCAAGATAAAATCCAATTTCATAAATAGAGGGGCTGTAATAAGTACTCCAGGAGGATGGTAAATAATCCCTGTAAGTAGAAGTAACAATAATTACAAAACGCTCATACCACATACCTATGTTAACAATGATACTCATGAAGAAGGTGAAACCGATGTTTCTTCTTAATTTCTTAAACCAAAACATTTGTGGTGATACAACGTTACAGAACATCATAAGGTAATAACTCCATCCATAAGGACTAAACAAGTTGGCCCTGTTTTCTTTAAATGCGTACCATTCGTATGGATTTTGGCCATACCAAGCGATGAATAATTCTGTAATATAAGCGATACCCACAATTGATCCTGTCAAAACAATTACTTTATTCATTGCCTCAATATGACCCAGTGTGATATATTCCTGCAGCCCGAATACTTTTCTTAAAATGATCATCAGGGTTTGCACCATTGCGAAACCACTAAAGATGGCACCTGCAACGAAGTAGGGTGGAAAGATGGTTGTATGCCAACCTGGAATTACTGAAGTGGCAAAGTCAAAAGATACAATGGTGTGAACTGATAATACCAACGGTGTAGCTAAACCAGCTAATACAAGTGATAATGATTCGTGTCTCTGCCAGTGTTTGGTACTTCCTGTCCATCCGAAAGATGCAACACCATATAGTAATTTACGCAATTTAGTTTTGGCCCTGTCTCTTACAGTCGCTAAATCCGGTAATAAACCTGAGTACCAGAACAACAATGAAACAGTAAAATAGGTAGATATTGCAAATACGTCCCACAAAAGCGGGGAGTTAAAGTTAACCCATACCGGGCCTCTTGTATTTGGATAAGGCATAATAAAGAAAGCCAGCCAAACACGTCCCATATGCCAAATAGGAAACTGTCCTGCACACATAACAGCAAAAATTGTCATCGCTTCAGCAGCACGGTTTACGCCTGTTCTCCAACCCTGCCTAAATAACAGCAAAATTGCTGAGATCAATGTTCCTGCATGACCAATACCAACCCACCATACAAAGTTGGTAATATCCCAACCCCATCCGATGGTTTTGTTCACGTTCCATTGACCAATACCATAAGTTACCTCCCGGTAAATACTGTACACACCAAATAACAATAAAGCAGCGCTGATGTAAAAACCAATGTACCATAAACGGCTTGGTTTCAATTCAATGGGGCTAATAATGTCTTCTGTAACCTGGTGGTAATTTTTGTTACCATCTACAAGAGGCTCCCTAATTTGTGATTCGTACTTTAATAATGACATATATCTTTTGGCTTTAAACCTTTAGCTATCGCTATCAGCTTTTTTTATTTATAGTTTGCCTGCAACACAACTTTGTTCAACATCATTGTGTCACTTGCCGACCTTTCGGCATTTCGCTGTTACACTTGATTCGAAACTTGTAATAAATATCTTTCATCAACCCCTCAAAAAGTGTTCAAAATCATTATGCATGTTCTTTTTCTTCCTTCTTCACACCTTCTATTTTGCCTTCCCCTTCAGATACTTCTTCTTTTTCGTTGGTTACATGCCTATCTGAATTTTTGATCTTTGCCAGGTAACTTACGTTTGGTAATACGTGCAACTGTTCTAACACATAAAAATTTCTATGCTTATGATCTACAAACCTGATTTTATAAACATCACTTTCTTTATCATTCACGTTACCGAAACTGATAGCGTGCGTAGGACAAGCCTGCATACAGGCCGTCTTTACGTTTCTCACCAATGATGGATCTTCTGCTTTTTTTGCAACCAATTTACTTTCCTGTAAGCGTTGTACACAAAAAGAACATTTTTCAATAACGCCTCTTGACCTCACTGTAACATCCGGGTTCAACACCATTCTTGTTAAGTCGTCATTCATTTGATTTGTTACTTCATTTAAATCTCCGCCAATTAATGGTTGTTGGTTATCAGGGAAACTATCTGATCCGTTAAAATCTAACCAGTTAAAACGACGGACTTTAAACGGACAGTTGTTTGCGCAATACCTTGTACCGATACAACGGTTATAAGTCATTTGATTTAATCCCTCACTGCTATGATTGGTTGCTGCCACCGGACAAACGTTTTCGCAAGGTGCGTTATCGCAATGCTGACACATCATAGGTTGAAACACAACATCTGGATTACTCATATCTCCGGTAAAATACCGGTCAATGCGCAACCAATGCATTTCATGCGCTTTCATTACCTGTGTTTTACCAACAACACTTACGTTATTTTCAGCAGTACATGCTACAAC
>JAYWAU010000114.1:0-6192 GCA_043782265.1 Ferruginibacter sp.
AAAGCCAAACTATTCAATTTGTTATTACTGCGGATGATCTTGCTTCATTTGATACCAATGGCACTTCGTGGATAGCCGAAGCTGGAAAATACACGGTAAAAGCCGGCGCATCATCTGAGGATATAAAGAAAACGGGGTCTTTTCAATTAGCAAAAGATGTAGTAACTGAAAAATGTAATAAAGTATTGCTTCCTCAAGTGGAGATCAACGAATTGAAGAAATAATTTTGTTGATTGTATATCCAAAAAGCCCCCGCTTATGAGCAGGGGCTTTTTGTTTGTTTGGGGATTGTACTTGCTTTAGGTAAATTTGCAGCGCTTAACGGGGATTGGGGTGGATTAGCAGGATTGTATGGATTTTAGACATCAATTTTCATAGAGAAATTACAGATTATAAATGATGTATAACTGCAACCTATCAGGCAAGAGATAACAATTTGAAGGCGATCAACAGCGGTATGTGGTACAAGGGAGTGACACAACGATGCTTAATAGTAGTACAAATGTTAAGTACAAAATGAAATTATGACAGATCCAAAAAGATATTTAATTACTTCTGCATTGCCTTATGCCAACGGGCCTAAACACATCGGGCATTTGGCAGGAGCCTATTTGCCGGCAGATATTTATGTGCGTTATTTAAGGGCGCAAAAAAAAGATGTAGTTTACGTATGTGGCAGCGATGAACATGGTGCTGCCATTACCATCCAGGCAATGAAGGAAGGTACCACGCCCAGGGAAATTGTGGATAAGTATCACGCCATGCTAAAAAGCAATATGGCCGATCTGGGTATTTCGTTTGATATTTATCACCGTACTTCTGCTCCCATTCACCATGAAACTGCACAGGAATTTTTTACTATACTAAATGATAAAGGCGACCTGGAAGTAAAAGATACCGAGCAATATTTTGATGAAGAAGCCAACACCTTTTTAGCCGACCGTTACATTGTAGGTACTTGTCCCGTTTGCGGTAACGAAAATGCTTTTGGCGATCAGTGTGAAAGATGTGGCACTTCCTTAAGCCCGGAAGAACTGATCAATCCAAGAAGTACTCTGAGTGGTAATGCACCTATAAAAAAGGCCACCAAACATTGGTACCTGCCATTGAACAGGCATGAAGAATTTTTAAGGAAATGGATCCTGGAAGATCATAAAAGCGATTGGAAAGCAAATGTATTGGGGCAGTGTAAAAGCTGGCTGGATGCAGGATTGCAGCCAAGGGCTGTGACACGTGATCTGGATTGGGGAATTAAAGTACCAAGCCCCCCCGCCCCCCAAGGGGGGATCTTAGAGCCGGATAATTCGGATGAGTCCTTTGATTATCAAACAGCCGACCCTATTATTTATGGACTGCTTAAGGAATTTGTAAGCAAGCATAGAAGCAATCCTACCGAGGCTGAAAATATTTTATGGCAAATTTTAAGGGGTAAAAAATTAGATGGCTATAAATTCAGGCGTCAGCATATTATTGGAAATTTTATTGCAGATTTCGTCTGTCTTTCTCAAAAAATAATAATCGAAGTTGATGGATTGATACATCAGACAAAGGAAAATCAAATCAGTGATAGCGAAAGAACAATTGAATTAAATAAGTTTGGTTTTGATGTGATAAGGTTTACCAATGATCAGTTAATAGGTGACATTGATAATGTATTAAATAGGATACTCCACAAATTATCGGAAAAGAACTCAAAAGCGTTATACACCAAGAACCCTCCTTTGGAGGGCAGGGAGGCTGTAGAAGCAGGGAAAGTATTGTACGTTTGGTTTGATGCACCCATCGGTTACATCAGCGCTACTAAACAGTGGGCACTGGACAATGACAAAGACTGGAAACCTTACTGGTACAATGAAGATACCAAGCTGGTTCATTTTATTGGAAAGGACAATATTGTTTTTCATGCTATTATTTTTCCGGTGATGTTGAAGTTGCACGGAAATGTATTACCTGACAATGTACCCAGTAATGAATTCATGAACCTCGAAGGTGATAAGATGAGCACAAGCCGTGGCTGGAGCATTGAAATGGATGATTACATCAATGATTTTGTAAATAAGGAAAATGGCGGTGACCAAATGGTGGATGCGTTGCGCTATTATTTAAACGCCATTGCGCCCGAAACAAAAGACAGTGAGTTTACATGGAAGGGATTTCAGGATACAGTGAAGGGTGAACTGGTGGATGTGTTTGGTAATTTTGTAAACAGGGCTTTTGTGCTGATGCATAAATTATGCAAGGGAAAAGTACCACCATTGCATGCTGATATTATGGATGATGCTGACAGAAATATGTTTGCAGAAATAGCCAGTGCAAAAACCACCATTGAAAACTTAATTGAAGGATATAAATTCAGGGATGCACAATACGAAGTAATTGACCTGGCAAGAAAAGGCAATAAATACATGCAGGACAAGCAGCCTTGGATTGTAGCAAAAACTCTGGAATCAAATCCTGAAGGACAAAAGGTTATTGACAATTGCCTGCACATTTGTTTACAGCTTACTGCAAACCTGGCTGTTTTTATCAATCCATTTTTACCATTTGCGGCAAAGAAAATGTGTTACATGATGAAGGTGGTAGATAAAATGCTGGACTGGCAAAACGCTGGCAAGCCCAACTTATTAAGTGTAGGCTATTCGTTGAGGGAACCGCAACTATTGTTCAGAAAAATTGATGATACAGAAGTAGCTGAACAGGTGGAGAAATTAAAAATTAAAAGCGAAAGAATAAAAATGGAAAAAGAAAGTAAGGAAGCAACAGAACAGGCAAAGTCTTCTATAGCTGTGCAAGCAGAAGCAGGGGCGTCTAGTAATTCCCCTTTAGGGGATGGAGGCAAACCTGAGATTACTTTTGAAGATTTTGCAAAAATAGACTTAAAAGTAGGAACCATTTTATCTGCTGAAAAAGTAGCAAAGGCTGACAAACTATTAAAATTAGAAGTTGACCTTGGGTTTGAAGTAAGAACCATTGTAAGCGGCATTGCATTGCATTTTGAACCGGCAGCTATTGTGGGTAAACAGGTTACCGTTGTTACCAATCTTGCCCCAAGAAAAATGAGGGGCATTGAAAGCAATGGGATGATACTAATGGCGGAAGATGCAGATGGCAAATTAAAATTTGTAAACCCTGATGAAGCGGTGAAGAACGGAAGTGGTGTAAGTTAGCAATAGCTTATTCAGGGGCAATGTAGTTTTACTTTTTTCAAGACATTAAACAGGCTTTTACAGCCTGTTTTTATTTTTTATGATGCTTTTATAAATTGTCTTAATTTCGGTTTATGAAATTAGTTGTTTAACTAACTATTTTATTAATATTAATAATTGCATAAAGAATATACGTATGAAAAGAATCATAAAAAAAGTAGCCGTATTGGGTAGTGGTGTAATGGGAAGTAGAATTGCCTGTCACTTTGCAGGTGTAGGTTTACAGGTATTATTGCTGGATATCCAGCCCAAAGATTTACCGGCAGAGGCAAAAGTTTCTGATAAAAACAAGATAGTAAATGATGCATTGGCTGCAGCTATTAAATCTAATCCATCGCCTGTTTACACAAAAGATGTAGTAAAGAAAATCACTACAGGCAACTTCACAGATAACATGAAAAACATTGCCCAATACGATTGGGTTATTGAAGTGGTGGTAGAAAGACTGGATATCAAACAATCCATTTTTACAGAGGTTGAAAAATACCGTAAGCCGGGCACTTTAATCACTTCCAATACTTCGGGTATTCCCATTCACATGATGACAGAAGGCAGAAGTGAGGATTTTAAAAAGCATTTTTGCGGAACCCACTTTTTTAATCCGCCCAGGTATTTGCGGTTGCTTGAAATTATTCCAACGCCATTTACCGATGCAGCGGTAGTAGACTTTTTAATGGATTATGGTAGCTTGCAATTGGGAAAAACTACGGTGTTGTGCAAAGACACGCCTGCATTTATCGCAAACCGTATTGGTGTGTTTGGCATGATGGCGATTATGAATACGATGGACAAGTTGCAGTTATCGATTGATGAAATTGATGCCCTCACCGGACCAATTATCGGTCGTCCTAAATCGGCAACCTTCCGCACTGCAGATGTAGTAGGCATTGATACATTGGTTAAAGTAGCAAAAGGCGTGTATGATAATTGTCCGGATGATGAAGCAAAGGAACAATTCATTATTCCTGGTTGGTTAAACAAAATGGTGGAAAACAATTGGCTGGGTGATAAAACAGGACAGGGTTTTTTCAAAAAGATGCCAACATCTGCCAAAGGAGAAAACGAAATTCAGGTATTGAACCTTACTACGCTTGAATATGAGCCACGTAAAAAGCCCAGGTTTGCAACAATAGAAATCGCTAAACCGATAGACGATTTAAAAACAAGAATCAAAGCACTATGCGCAGGTACTGATAAAGCCGGCGAATTTTATCGCCTGTTTCACTATAATTTATTTGCGTATATCTCTTACCGCATTCCGGAAATAAGCGATGAATTGTACCGTATTGATGATGGTATGATGGCTGGCTTTGGCTGGGAAATTGGTGCCTTTGAAACATGGGATGCCTTGGGTGTTGCCAAAACTACGGAGGCCATGAAAGCAGCAGGCTATAAAGTAGCTGTATGGGTAGAAGAGATGCTTGCAACGGGCGCCGCTTCTTTTTACAAAGTAGAAAACGGGAAGCGTTTATACTACGATGTTATCACCAAAGGCTACAAAGCAATACCGGGTGGAGATGCTTTTATTGTAATGAAAAATTTTGCCAACGAAACTGTCTGGAAAAATAGTGCCTGCCGCACCTATCATTTGGGAGACGATGTATTGGGATTGGAATGGTACACTAAAATGGGCAGTATCGGTGGAGAAGTGTTGGACGGAATTCAAAAGTCAATTGCACTGGCAGAAGAAAAATATAAGGGACTTGTTATTGCCAACGATGGAGCAAATTTTAGTGCCGGGGCAAATGTGGGTATGATATTTATGCTGGCCATTGAACAGGATTATGATGAGATTGATATGGCCATCAGGATGTTTCAAAACACTATGATGAGGGTTCGTTACTCCGGTATTCCTGTTGTGCTGGCACCGCATGGTTTGGCATTGGGCGGGGGTTGCGAAATCTGTTTGCATGCTGATAAAGTAATTGCTGCTGCCGAAACTTACACTGGTTTGGTTGAAGTTGGTATTGGTGTAATTCCTGGTGGTGGTGGTACCAAAGAATTTGTATTGCGTGCTGCGGACGAAACGCATGATGGTGAAGTTGATACCCTAACCTTGCAAAATCGTTTCCTCACCATTGCCACGGCCAAAGTAGCTACATCAGGAGCTGAAGCTTTCGACATGGGTATTTACCGTAAAGGAAAAGATTTGATAAGTCTGAATGCAGGAAGGCGCATTTCAGAAGCTAAACAAGCTGTTATTGAGTTGTACAATGAAGGATACATAATGCCGGTGCAACGCAAAGATATTAAAGTGTTGGGTCGCTCTGCTTTGGGTACCATGTTAGCCGGTATCAATGGCATGCACAAAGGCAATTACGCAACGGACCATGATGTAACCGTTGCTAAAAAATTGGCGTACGTAATGTGTGGCGGTGATTTAAGTGAACCGGCATTTGTTACAGAACAATATTTACTTGATCTTGAAAGGGAAGCTTTTCTCAGTTTGACCGGCGAAAAGAAAACGTTGGAAAGAATACAGAGTGTCTTGAAAAGTGGAAAGCCATTGAGGAATTAAACCAATCAGTCTGACGCCCCCGTCTGACTGATTGGTTTAATTCCGCCAGTTAGAAAATGATGCAAAACTGATCTTTAAGCACTTTCTTGATGCTTCGTTTAAGTAAAGCGTTTAGAAGTGAACGCTATAAATGGTTTTAAATTATCAGACTTTAGATTTAAATCCCCAATCATGAAATTTTTACCCGATAATATTTACCATGTTTATAACCAGGGCAACAATCATGAAGAACTCTTTTTAAAAGACGATCATTACAGATATTTTCTCCAATTATTTAAAGCATATGTTTTGCCACATTGTGAAGTATTAGCATGGTGTTTAATGCCAAACCATTTTCATTTCGAGCTTTATATTGATGAAAGGTGTACAGAAATGAAACAGCAGGGAGGCTTGGTTTTAGATCCTGTTACAAATGGTTTTAGAAAATTGCTAAGTACTTATGCGCATGAATTTAATATCACAAATAAT
>JAYWAU010000115.1:0-6190 GCA_043782265.1 Ferruginibacter sp.
TTTTCCCGTTGACCTGATTGGATTTGAACCAATAACCTTTTGCGTATAAGGCAACTGCTCTTACCATTGAGCTACAAGTCAATCTATTGTTGGCTTAACAAGACTCGAACTTGTATCACTTCATTCGTAGTGAAGCATTCTTATCCGTTGAACTATAAGCCAGTATTAGTGTGGCTTTCAGACTTGAACTGAATACAACCTACTTATATTTACCTCTTAGAAAAAGAGGAAGCCGGTTATGTTACCAATACACCAAGCCACATCATTTGTCCTGGTTGTCTCCGGGGCTCGAACCCTGTTCTTTGCATTCACAGTGCAGAGCTTTACCGTATAAGCTAAAGACAACGTTTGTTTTCATTCCGGGTTTGCGGTTCGTATGAGAATCGAACTCATAACTTTTGATAGACAATCAAACATGTTAGCCATTACACCAACGAACCATTTGCGACTTAAACGGGCGTCGAACACCGTCCATTCAGAAATCTGCTGTGCTGGCCGCTACACTACTAAGCCGGTCGCATAAGCGATGGTATAACAGACAGGATTCGAACCTGTATCCTCTCCGTTCCAGGCGGAGTATCCAACCAATTGGAATGCTGCTATATCTACCTGCCGACTGCCCTGTTTAAAATAGCGCCCCTGTTGCATCTCACAGGGAACGCTACTCCTCCTTTGACATCTCTTTATTTATTTTTTTCATGCCGTTAATTTTTCCAGTTGTGTTACGATCACCCTGAAAAGAAAAACGGCGGCGATCATTTTCATTTTTTCCTTTTTTTAAACCAGCGCCCAACAAAAAGCCCGGTTAGATTTTTTAAATCTGACCGGGCTCGTACGCTAACAGGTTTTGCCTGTCAGGTTGGTGAATTACACGGTCGTTTATATGGTTCATCGTTGCACACGCTTGTACCAAAATACAGATGGGTACTATCCATATTCCACTCAAGGCGATTCGGCGATTGATGTAATTTGTTTTTTATCATTCCAATTATTTTTTGCGGTGATGCGGTTATTTTTATGGCATAAAAAAACCCCAACTTTTTGTCGGGGCCATGTTGTAGTCAGTTAGTTTGGTAACTAAGGTGTAATACAATTTGCCCCCGAAAATGAACAATCCGCTAAAGGACTATTCCATTTTTGTGTTGCTATATGTTGATTGCGTTGAAACATTTTTTGTTGTTGGTTATAATTTGTTTTGCGTTGCAAAGATGAAATTATTTTTTTCATTCTGCCAAATATTTTTTAAAAATATTTTTGTTGTGGTAAAAATCAGGTGGCTGAAACACCTGTAGAATCAATCGTTTCAGGGGAATTAATATTTTTTTATTCTACTTAAAATCAACAGTTCCGATTTCTATGTCACCATATTGACTATCTATGATCACATTTTCAATTTCAATCGACTCACTTTTTTTGCCAAAATGTTTAAATGTTTTTATGCGGACGAAAGATGGAAAACCAGCATTTTTGTAGTACCCATAATAACTCAGCCGTATTTTATATTTACCGGCCTTTGCCTGTTTCGCCTGGTAAATCACAGGGCCGCTGTTTCCATAATACCAATAATTATTTCCATAAATAACAGCACCGCTTTTTGTTGAATCCTCACTTTTTGAAATCACTTTTCCACTAGGTTCAACTACTGAAAGTTGAGCATTACTTCCATCATTTTTATCTACCACAATTCTTAAATCCGATGACATTTCTTTTATCAGTGCAGCGGGAATTAAAGACAGGTCAAGCAGACTTTTATGCGCCCGGATAATCTCATTCATTTCATACACCATAGTTGCCTTTATGGCAAGATTTTCAGCCTCCCTATTTTCAGTATTTATTTTAATAGCGTTATACAAAATTGCCACAGCCCGTTGGTAATTTCCCTGCTGGTAATAAGCCCATGCCAGGTCTCTTTTTAGTGCCAGATTACTAGTGTTATCGGCTCCCAGTTGTTCATAAATGGCAATAGCATTGTCAAACATTTTCCAGCTTTCCAACAACCATGCAACCGAATGCTGTACTGCCTCTGCTCCATCGCCAACTTCAGCGGCGTTCATCAGTATATTCACTGCTGCTGTTTTTAATCCATTGTCAAAAAAATGTTGCGCCATGTCAAAATAAAACCCTGTTTCTGTAGCATGTTCTTCCATATAATTGTAGTAGTTCCGAGCCTTTTTACTTGTAATAATAATGGCGCCATTTACGGCTCTTGATCCATAAATTGCCCCGGCCTGTGCATCTTTTAATACGGTAATGTATTCGATATTATTGATGTTGATCAGATCATTGATATTGCCTGAAACCGGCATTCCATCCAGCACAAACAATGGAGAACTGTTAGCGCTTATCGACGATGCACCCCTTAACATAATCGTGGCGGCACTACCCGGCATACCAGAATTTTGCGTTACCATCAACCCCGCTACTCTTCCCTGCAATGCCTGCTCTACTGTACCTGAAGAGGCAAGTTCATTCATGCGGATATACGTTACAGCACCTGTCAGGCTTCTTTTGCTAACTGCACCATATCCAACTACTATCACTTCATCCAAGTGATTGCTACCAACGCTTAACCCTAACGTTTTGCCCGTAATGGCATCACTTCTATCCAACTGATTTGCCGCACCCGAAGTACCGGTTTCTTTAAGATTTATATTCTCAACATCTTGCCTGCTCAAACTAACTGGCGTTGCATTTTTATCAAGTTTTTTTATCCGTTCATTGTACACGTTCACAACATTGCTGATGATATCAAAATCATCCGCTTGTTTTATGCGCATGCGTTGTTGGCGGGTATTTGATTTTACATACTTTAAAAGTTTGCATTCTTCCTGCAGGTCTTTCGGTGCTTCGATGTTGTATTTCATGTAATCCTCTGCTCTTTCCAAAACAATGTAAGCCGTGTTAGGCGTTACCACATTTTCTTCCAAACCAAAATCCAGCATATCTTCCCACGCATAGTTAACCAGTATTTTATCAAACCGTTGCAGCATTGCAATCCGCCCAATTGCAGGTTCATTGCAATTACTTTCATCTGGCAAAATGAGCTGCTTTGTTTCGGATACGGTGTTGCCATTTCCGTAGTGGAAAAACAACGTGTCTGTTTTATTTGTCTTGCTGCCATTCATCATAACTGTCTCACTAATTTTAAGTGGAAACGATTGCTCCATCACGACCTTACCACTGGCGGACGTTACATCCAGCAACCAATTTTCCGCATGGCTGCATAAGTCAATTGCATTCACCATCGTTGTCTTTTTCAGGTCAATCACTTTACCACCACTGGCCCCAATAATTAAACGCATGGCCTGTATATCGGGTGTAACGGCGCTGGTAACGCAAAACAATAAGGCTCCGTTTGTCTTCGGCTTTTTGTTGCCATAGGTATTTCTTCCATCTGTAAACAACATAGTCATTTCAGGCAAATTCTTATTCAGCGTAATACAACCCAACTGTGTAGCGCCATCATAGGTTATGTTACGCAGGTATTGTTTCCACAGGTGATCATTTCTTTTGCCTGAATCAAAAATTGCAGTATCAAGTAGTTTGTAATTAAAAGGCACGATGGTAATTTTCCGGATGGAATGATAAGCAATGTACTGTTGCAGAAAATTCATCTCTTTTTCAACGTTCTGGTTTTGCGCAGAGGCGGATGCATCCCAAAAAACAGTCAGCTCCTTCGGACTAATTTTATAGATAGAATCAGCACCTGGCTGATAACGCAGCGCAAAATAATTATGCCCGCCTGTAGTATCTGTACATGAAGCTGTTTTATTTACAAGCGGAATAGAAAACGCAATTGGGCTCTTTAAGGCGATATCTGCTGCATCATATTTAAGCTGATACTGATCAATACCTTGCTCAAATAATTTATCAGCAATAATACCCAAATGGTTGATTGGTTTGTTCCCATTACTTGTGGCTTGTATCTTCAAATGAAATTGCTTTACCGTATCCGGAATATTTAAGGGGAGCACATACTGCAGGTGATTGTCTTCTACCATAAGTAATTGTTGAATGGTGAAAGTAATTTTCCGGCCGCCTTTGGGTGGCACTGGGTATATACGAAGGCTATAATGGTCCTTATAATCCATGGTTAGCAAGGCCGGATCAATGCGCTTGCCTACAATTCTGTTATACGCATTGGTGGCTTTCCATTTTTCTTCCAGCGTACCATCACGGTATTTTCCATTCAACTCCAGTTGAAATGCAGTAATTGCCTGGCCAGGTTTTAGCTGAAACTGGTACAATCCTTCCAGTTCCTGTTCGTAAGGATTATAAAATTCCATTTCTATAAAAGTGGTTGCTGTAAACTGTCCACACTTTATATTGATGGTGCAATTTTTCAGCTGCATCTGCCTGTTCCATTTTTGTAACTGGGTTTGAGCGTGTAGTTGTGTAAGTGATAATAAGCAGGCGAGCAATAATATATTTCTCATAGCAGTTTTTTAAACGGATGCTGAGAAAATATTGATTACATAAAGCGGGTAAAAATATTTAAGCCGGTCGTTTATTTGCTTTGAACATCAAAGAATAGTTGACAAGCAGATCAACTTTTGAGATTAAAGAAATACCATTGTTAAAAAAGCTAACTGCTTAATCATCCTTGTAAATCCAAAGTGACACTTTTGATTTACAAGGATGAAATAGATTGCTTAAAACCTTATTCCTTCAATTTCTACTGAAAGAATATAGCAATATCCTCACTCTTCATCTCTCTAAAAGTCAACATGCCAGTTGATAGAAAGATGCACTTGCTATCCCCACCAAAACGCCGCCGCAATAATGATGTATAAACCCACCAGGGCAACGCCTTCCAGCCAGATAGATTCGCCGTCAAAAACAATGAAAGCATTTACTATAACAGCCAATGCCAGAGCGGCCAGCAACAAGGGACTTAGGACAAAAGACAATACCGCACCGCCCAGGAAGAATGACATTAAAACAAGCAGGGGAAAAAGCCCCAAAGCCACCTGCAGTGAACTGTTTAGAATAACACTCACGGCATAGTCGGCTTTATTTTTATACGCCAGTTGAATGCCTACTAAATTTTCGATGGCATTGCCGGCAATGGCCACTACCACAAGGCCTGCAAAAACATCATTGATGCCGAGTGCTTTCATGGCAGGTTGCAAGGCTTCTACAAACCAGTCGCTTACAAAAGCCGCACCCACACCTGCGCCTGCCAGCACCACCAACGTAAGCGGCATTGACCAGGAAGCTGCATGTACTTCAGCACCTTCGGCAGGCACGATTGTTTTATCCCCTTTGATGGAAAAGGTAAGGCTGGCAACAAACACCAGCAGCAACACGATAGCCACCATTATATTCAGCGTGTTCAAATGCCCTTCCGCACTGGTGTGCAAATCTTTTGTAAGCGTAGGTATTGCCAGTGCTGCAAAGGCCAGCAGCATTAAAGTGGCAATCATTTTTGGCGGCTCAGATTGAAATTTTTGTGTACCGTTTTTTAGTCCGCCGATAAGCAATGCCAAACCAAATACAAGCAATGAGTTGCCGAGAATAGATCCAATCAATGCGGCTTGTACCACTTTATCAAGCCCGGCTCTTAATGCAAAAATGCAGACAAACAATTCAGGCAGATTACCCAGCGCAGATTGGAGTACGCCAGTTGAAGCAGGCCCCATAAGGCTTCCCAGCTGATCCGTAGCGTGGCCGACTGTCATTGCCAAAAACACCAGCGCCACCGCAGTGAGCACAAACAGCAGTACTGCATTCAGTTCAAACTTAGTAGCAAGCCCGGCTACAATGCTCATAATGATGGCGCCGGTAATGGTGATGATATCTTTTTTTGACATAAACAGGTCGATTAAAATGATAGACATTTCAAATTAGTAAATAACAGGTAATGCGAAGGATTTTTTTATTGCGTTACTAATTTCCGATGGCTTTATTAATTTACTGTACTCAAAATATTTGCTATGTACGAATTAACAAAATCTGAAAAGAAAGTTGCCCGAGCCGCTATTGACAAGGGCCTTGATGCTGAATTTAAAGAAGGTCTTGAAAACTTCGAAACAATTTTACAAGATTGGCGGCAGGGAAAATTTGCCAGCAATAAGGAAGCCTATCACAAAATATTTAAAGCGGTAGACTATAAAGATAGTGCCATTAGCCGCCGGTATGACGGACTTACTGGTGGAAGGTATTTGTTGACTGTAGCGAATATTTACAG
>JAYWAU010000116.1:0-6177 GCA_043782265.1 Ferruginibacter sp.
TTAAAAGGCATCGACCTTAAAGGCATTAAAAACATAGTCTATTATTATTCATCGGAAAAAATGGATGCCACGCTGGAAGTGCATATTGATTCACCAAAAGGCGCCGTCATCAGCACATTGAATTATCAACAAACCGGTGGCTGGAACAAGTTTAAACAGGCCAGTGCGAACGTTAATGATCCTGGTGGTATTCACGATCTGTACTTTGTATTTAAAAAAGATACCGAACCCAACCACGATATGTTTGCGCTGGATTGGTTGCGGTTTGAGCAATGAGTTACTTGAATAGTCCTAGATTAATTTGTAAAAATCAGCGTTTTACAAAACTATTCTGTTTGTGGTCGTAAGATTATTTGTGTAGAAATATCTCTTGAGAATTTCTAAGAGATACGAATTTGGACGGAAGATACTTCTAGTACAATAAAAAAAACAGGTTTACTTTCATTCAAACATAGAACGGAGAGTGCTGCAACTGAAAACAATTTAAAATATAAAAATCCGTTTATTACAATCCAGCTTTCAATTACATTGAAAGTCCGCAAAATTATTTTATCAATGCTACGATGCTTACTTGTCCATTTTATTTTTCTTTTTTTTCCATTAATAATAACCGCACAGGTGTCAGTGCTCACACAGCACAATAATACCAGCCGCACGGGTTGGAACGATAAAGAAGTTTTGCTTAACCATGCAAATGTATTGCCCGGTAAATTTGGTTTAACAGGCACACTCGGAGTAGATGATGAAGTGTACGCCCAGCCATTGATTGTTCCAGCAGTTACCATTGGTGCTTATAAAGGCAATGTATTATTTATAGCTACAGTTAACAATACGTTATATGGTTTTAATGCAGACGATGTATCTCAACCAGCGCCTTTGTGGCAGGTAAACCTAAACCCTCCCGGGCAAAGGGCACCCGATATATTCGATCTTAAAGACCCTGTGAATGGTAAGCCCTGCGGCGGCAACTACCGTGATTTTTCAGGAAAGCTCGGGTTGGTAGGAACACCCGTGATTGATACTATTTCTAAAACATTGTATGTGGTTATTAAAACCATTGATGCCAATGGTATTTTTTATTCGTACCTGAATGCGCTGGATATTACCACCGGTCTGCACAAAACCGGTAGTCCGCACCTAATTGCTGCGCAGGTAAATGGTACAGGTGATGGGAGTCAAAATGGTATTGTGCGATACGATGCCAAATACCAGAATCAGCGGCCGGCTTTATTGCTGTACAATAACACGTTATATGTTGCCAGTGCGTCTCATTGCGACTGGGGACCTTATCATGGATGGATATTGGGTTTTAATGCCGGTACATTCAACTCGCAATACACTTACAACGCCACACCCAACGGCTGGGCGGCGGGTATATGGATGGCCGGGCAAGGCATATCTATAGGAGAAGATGGCAACCTTTATGTGGCAACAGGAAATGGAACCACAGGAGCAGACAATAATGATTTTAATGGCGGACGAAGTGAAAGCCTGATAAAACTTTCACCTCAATTAAAAATGCTAGACTGGTTTACGCCTGCCAATTATGATTATCTTGATCAGCAGGACCTGGATTATGGTTGTGACGGCGTACTGATGATACCCAACTCAAGCCTTACTATTTCCGGCTCCAAAGAAGGTATTTCTTATGTCGTAGACTACAACAATATGGGCAGACTTACCCCAGGTAATGCACAGGTAAAAGATACTCTTGAATTTAACCCTAACCGCACAGGGTATGTGCATGTGCATGGCTCGCCGGTGTATGCGAAACTGGGCGATAAAGAATTTGTGTATGCATGGGCAGAAACATTTAAACTAAGGCAGTTTGAGTTTAACAGAAACGCCGGTACTTTCCTTGATAATTTTAAACAGGGTCAGCGCAACCTTGATAATGGCATGCCCGGTGCCATGCTAAGTATTTCCAGCAACTTGCAGGATACTGCTTCTGCCATTGTGTGGGCTTGCTTCCCGAGCAGTGGCAATGCTAATAATCAAGTGAGACCCGGTTCTATAGCAGCGTATAGGGCAAACGATATAAGTACAGGTGAATTATGGAACAGTAACATAAACCAGCAGGATGGTGTAGGAAAATTTGCAAAGTTTAATGCTGCAACCATTGCAAACGGAAAAGTATTTGTACCTACTTTTTCTAACTCCATAAAAGTGTATGGGTTGGTATGCACCAGTACTGACGATGTAATTTACGCCAACGGTAATGGGTTAAAAGCAGAATATTTTACTAACACAGTAACAACTGAATTTCCAGCTGCGGCCACATTAATAAAACTTGATAAGGCAATTAATTTTAACTGGGGAACAGAAAGCCCTGCACCCATCATAAGCAACGATTATTTCAAAATACGCTGGACTGGAAAACTAAGGCCGCTTTCTGACGACAATTATACCATTTATATAACTGCAGGTGATGGTGTAAGGCTATGGATAAATAATACGCAGTTAGTCAATAACTGGAACGATAATCCTGTAAAAACCTACACGGCAACCATCAGCCTGCAGAAAAATGTTGACTACGATATAAAGCTGGAATATTATTCCGCTACCAATGCGGCTTCCTGCATATTGCAATGGAGTGCTGCTAGTGTTTGCAGACAAGTAATTCCTGTATCGCAGTTGTTTGCGCCTGTTGCATCCTGCACTGGCAATGGTGCAGGTTTAAAGGCAACATATTTCAGTAATACAGCGGTGGCGGCTCCTTTTCCTGCTACGCCAACAGCTACCTTAATTGTACCTCAGATCAATTTTAATTGGGCAGCTGGTTCGCCTGCTGGTATTAGCAACGACCAGTTTAAAGCAAGGTTTACCGGTAACTTAACAACTACCGATGAAGGTACCTACACATTTTATGTAACAGCAGATGATGGCATCAGGTTATGGGTAAATAACCAGTTACTGGTAGACAGTTGGATTGACCAGGGCGCTACCGAATACCAGGCGACAATAAACCTTTCTGCCTGCACAGATTACCCGGTAAAAATTGAATATTATGAAAACGGAGGAGATGCCGTTTGTAAATTCGAATGGAGCGGCCCGCTTACAGACAGACAGGTCGTGCCTACACAACAATTAAATACAAAAGACGAAACAATAATGAAAGCATTGTTTGCGGTATATCCAAACCCTGCAAATGATTTTATAACCATTGTATCAAAAGATAATTTTAAACAGGGAGATGAAGTACTGATATATGATATGCTTGGAAAAAAATTAAGCAAAACCATTGTCGGTACGACAGGCAGCAATAAAATAAATGTTCCCGTTGCAGTTTTTATGTCAGGTGTGTACGTTGCCACCATCATTTCAAATGGTGTAACAAACAGTATAAAATTTGTAAAAAAATAAAATCAGTATCGTCCGGTTTTGGTTAAGTATAAAGTGATGTCCCTTTCTGTTCCGGGTATTTTCATCTGAAGGAAGAAAACTGGCATTGGCGCAAGGGACTCCAGGGCGGAGGAAATTCATATTGATTCACGAAAAGGTGCAGTAATCAGCAAATTGAACTATCAGCAAACCGCTGGCTGGAGCAAGTTTGAACAGGTAAGCGCTACCATTAATTATCCCGGTGGCATACACGATTTGTACTTTGTATTTAAAAAAGATACCGAACCCAACCACGATCTGTTTGCGCTGGATTGGTTGAGGTTTGAAAAATGAGTTAGTTGGAATAGCCCAAAATTAATTTGAAAAATAGAGCGGAGTTTTGTAACAAATTTGTATTGTGATTGTGAAGTAGTTTTTGATCAGCAGTTGACGAACAAGGCATTGTTATTATGGATAAAATAACCTTTGATAAAAATGGCAACTTTGTTGTTCGGGAATCAAAATTCATCAATTATATTGTAGGGTTCACTTTTCTTGCGTTGTTATTTGGAGTGTTTGTAACACGGGGTTTTGAAGTGGGACAAGATACAAGTGATTTTTACTTTATTTATGTGGGCTTTTTGGTTGGAGCCATTTTGTGTTTTATCAGGGGGGCAAGAAAAAGAGCCAGTATTACGATTAACCTAACTGGAATATATTACCAGGGAACGCTTGTTACAAACTGGGAAAATTTTCTTACTGCCTTTATCAGGCAAGAATCATACAATGTAAGTGATGGTGTTAGTGACCGGTTCAAAATTGTTGTTGAATATTCCGATACCATTAAAGGCGGCAATTTTTTATATCCAATACCCACATCAAGCACTCAAGACAAATCTGAATATCAAATCATAACTGCTATTTCTCATTTTTCCGGAAAGAATTTGTCGTATGAAATTTTTGACTAACAGCACATACCGCCTTCAGCTTCAAGTCTCCTATTTAAAAACTTTCCAGGCGAATTGTAGCCTTTCTTCACCCCGGATTTCAGTTGCAATGGTTTATGATCCCCCAACAATTAATTGAACCAGACCGGAGGGTGTAAATTAATATTACCAACAACTTTCGCTTATTTTTGAATTAGCGAAAACGTTATAATCGATGCGATAAAAATTAAACTATATGGCGTTTAATGAAAAATTAGCAGATAGAGTTCGGGAGATTATTTCTCAAACAAATAAAAATGTTGAAGAGAAAAGAATGTTTGGGGGCCTCTGTTTTATGGTGAACGATAAAATGTGTGTAGGAGTTGAAACAAGTCGTCTCATGGTTCGTTTTGATCCTACGCTTACGGATGAAATAATGGAAAAGGAAGGTTGCAGGCCAATGGATTTTACCAGTAAAGTGATGAAGGGTTTTGCATTTGTAGATATAGAGGTATTAAATACAAAAAAGAACCTGGAGTTTTGGATTAAACTGGCACTGGATTATAATAAGGTAGCCAAAGCTTCAAAGAAAAAGAAAAAATAATCATCTCCCTGCCAAATTTTTCAATCAAAAAATTCAAAGTAATAAAAAACAAAAAAGCACAGCATTACGCAAAAAGCAATGCTGTGCTGGCAACAATTTTTATACATACAAACTACACCAGCTTCATCGCAACAGGATCCCAATGAATGATCTTTTTTTGAAAATAACTTTCGTTACATGATAAGGCAGGTGCCGCAGCCCTGAAACCAAACGTGGCATCTTCCACCACAGGTTTGCCGGTTCTGATAGCATCAAAGAAATTGGTGAAATGGTCTAAATGTTCGTCGTAACCCTGTGGTGCTTTAAACACTACATCCCCTTTGATAGGTCTTTTCTTTTGCGCATCTGTCCACTTTGCTTTATAATCGGCCTGCATTTCTTCCTGCATGCTTTTAGAGAAAGTAAAGAGAGAATCATACCCGCCAAAGCCCGGTGCTTCGGGCATCAGGCTATGCTTTATGCTGATGTCGTTGCCTTTTACTTCCATCACACCTTCCGAACCTACAAACCGTATCACTTCCTGCCCGCCGGTGCCACTTATAAAATTAACCTGCAACGTCAGTTGAAAAGCAGGATGCTCCGGCGTATCGCCATACTGCATAACGCCGGCCATCACATCAGGCATGTTGCGGCCATCTTTCCAGTAACTGAACTGGCCGGAACCGTAGATAGATTCCGGTCCCTTTGAATTGGTGATAAAATGCGTGCCACTCAGCAAATGAATAAACAGGTCGCCCGCTACGCCGGTACCTACTTCTTTAAAGGCACGCCACCAGAAAAACTTTTTAGAATCGTACGCCATCTTTTCGGTTACTTCTATAAATTTATTCCAGTCCGTTGTTTCCGCATTGGCGTCTTTTGGGATGGTGTATTCCCAGGCACCAATAGAACTCTGCCTGTCGTACACGGCGTTTACCATATTCAGTTTTCCTATTTCGCCTGCGGCCAGTAATTCTTTTGCTTTTGCCAGGCCGATACTGCTTACCCGCTGGCTGCCTACCTGCAATACTTTACCTGATTTTTTTTGTGCGGCTATGATGCCGGCACCTTCACTTATTTTATACACCATTGGTTTTTCACAATACACAGCTTTGCCTTTTGCGAGGGCATCTTTTGTTATCTGCGCATGCCAGCAATCTGTGGTAGCAATAATTACGGCGTCAATATCTGCTTTGTCTAAAAGATCTTTGTAGTTCCTGGTAGTAAACAGGTCTTTGCCGTATTGTTCTTTTGCATTTTCTAACCTGCCGGTGTAGAGATCACAAATACCGGCAAGTTCTACGCCGGGCACTTTTAGTGCTGTCTGCAGATCAAAATGCCCCTGCA
>JAYWAU010000117.1:0-6157 GCA_043782265.1 Ferruginibacter sp.
ATACAACAAGCCGTCTAAGCCGCCCAAATCAAGAAACGCACCGAAGTCGGTAATGTTTTTGATGGTACCTTCCAGTACTTGTCCTTTTTCCAGTTTGCCGATAATTTCAGCACGTTGTGCTTCGATATCGCTTTCAATAAGTGCTTTGTGAGATACAACCGCATTCTTAATGGTTTCGTTGATTTTAACCACTTTAAATTCCATGGTTTTACC
This sequence comes from Ferruginibacter sp., assembly GCA_043782265.1. Taxonomy (GTDB): domain Bacteria; phylum Bacteroidota; class Bacteroidia; order Chitinophagales; family Chitinophagaceae; genus Ferruginibacter. The sequence continues at coordinate 214 of JAYWAU010000117.1, forward strand.
AACAAACTGATCGTAATCAGTAACTGGTTTAACGTCGATTTGGCTACCTGGTAAGAATGTTTCCATACCAAATACATCCACAATAAGACCACCCTTGGTTTTGCTGGTAACAATACCGGTAACAATTTCACCAGTTTTGTGTAACTCAACAATTCTTTCCCAGGCTCTGCTGGTACGGGCTTGCTTGCGGCTAAGATTCAGGTTACCGTCCCTGTCTTCTTTTTCAACAACCATTACTTCAATAATGTCGCCTACTTTTAATCCGCCCACAACATCTCTGAATTCATTCAGGGAAATTAAACCGTCACTTTTAAAACCGATGTTTACAACCGCATCTGTTTTAGTGATCGCTTCAATAGTAGCCTGGATCATTTCGCCATCGTTGATTTGCTTAAATGTGTTGTCGTATACAACATCATACTTGGCTTTTTCTTCTTTGTTGTAACTTGAAACGTTGCGTTTGTCAACACTCCAGTCAAAATCATCATGAGCAGTCACGATTCTTTCTTCAACAGGAGGTACTACTGAAACCGGTTCAGTAACTTCCGGAGCAGCAGCTACTGGAGCTTCAACCTCAGTCGTTTCAACAGGCACATTTGTTACCGCAGCAGTCTCAGCACCATCATTGGTAGCTGCTCCTTCCTGTGCATCTGCGTTTAGTTGTTTAATAATGTTAAATGACATAATATGATCCCGGTTTTTTAACGGGATGGCGAAGGTAAGAAAATATGATCAGAAAAATCACTGAAATAGCAGGTTTTTCAAGGCTTTCAGCGGCTTTTTATTGATTAAATGAAAATATTTTTCGTTTAATATAATAATTGATAAGTTTTTATTGGGATACGGTTGTTTTTTATTAAATTCTATTTTTCAGTAACTTTTATGTTATTGGTTTAGTTACTGATTTATGGATTTGTATCAAAAAATAAATAGGGTAATTGGCTATTACAAATTCAAAGTCAGGGTTTACTAATGGAGGGCAAGATATTTCAGTTACTTTTATTGAATTAATTTATTTGAGCTCATATTTTAAATGGATGTAAGAAGAAATTTATTTTGGCTGAATTTTATAATTGCTATAACTAAATTCAACAGGTTAAACAGTTAGAATAAATTTACTTTTTTACTTTTTTGTTATCACGCTTTTAATATTTAAAGACTGAAAGTCTATTGTATGAATTCTTTTAAAAACTGCCTGTTTGTACCTTGTGTATTTTTTTTTAATATTATAACAGCACAAAATTACCAGGCTATTCATGGATCTTCCTTTGCCGGTAGTTTAGGTGCAGCAAGCAACCCCGCCTCGATAGTGCATGTTCCATATGCCTGGGATATTACACCTGTCTCGTTTCAAACAAAACAAAGTACCAACGCTTTTAAAGTAGAAAACTATTCATTTCTTTCTTCGCCATCTAATGCCACATTATTGGCTGAAAGTGGCACTTTAAAAAGGTTTCTGTTTACCAATCAGGATATACATTTATTAAATACAAGAATCAGGTTAAAAGATAAATCTGCCATTGCTTTTGGGGCAAACATTCGTAATTATGTTTTTGCAACTACCAGCACAACCAGCTGGCTGGATACCACCCGCAGCCTGGCTGATTTTTTAAAGATTAATGTTGACCATGTCCCACTTTCAGGAGAATCAAGAGGAACTACCTGGTTTGAATTGTACGGTACTTATGCCCGAACAGTTATCAACAATGGAGGCAGGGTACTAAATGGTGGAATAACAGTAAAAATAAACCGTGCAGTTGCGGGAGAAATAGTAAATGCTAATGAGTTAAGTTACACGCCTTCGGGTTCAGGTTATTTGGTTAATGCAGGTAATGTGCAATATGGCTACTCCGCTAATTTTGATAAAATAAAAAGTAGCAACACCTCTTCCCAAAATGCAAAATTATTTTTGCAAAATACTTATGCAAGTATTAGTGTTGATATGGGGCTTGAATATATATTGTTAGAAAATGATGAAGATGCAGATGGCGGTGAATATGCATACCGAACAAAAATTGGTATTTCTATGATGGATGTAGGAAGAAACAAATACCGGTTTGGGAGGAACAGCAGATATGCAGCTTCAGTAAAGCCCGGTGTTACTGACACAGTACTTGAAAATAAGTTTTCAAATTTGGGATCTTTTGATGATTTCAATGATAGCCTGGCAAGTATTGTAAATACCTTTTCACAAAATAGCGGGCCTTTTAATATTTATCAGCCAACCCGCCTAATTGTTAATGTAGACCAGCATATTGCAGATAACTTTTTTGTGAATGCAGAGTTGACTTTTTCTGTGTTATCGCTGGTTCCCAAAAAATTGCCTTACGTGAAGGATATGAATTTACTGGCGGTTACACCAAGGTGGGAGACAAGACTACTCGGGGCCTATTTACCAGTGTTATTAAATACAAAAAATCAGTTATGGGTTGGCGTGGCCATAAAAGCCGGGCCATTATTATTGGGTACACATAATTTGGCAAATTTATTTTCAAAAAACAAATCTGCGAATGGCGGTTTTTATCTTGCCTTAACTTTTAGACCTGGTAAAAATCATGACGGCGAGTCGAATAATAGTGCTGATAGGCAATCAGGAAAGAGTAAACGAAGCATTCAATGCCCTAAATTTTAAAGGTCAATTTCTTTAAGTATAACCAAACTCTATATACAAGGGCGATTCCTAAATTCCTTTTTTCGATCGTATTTGCATTATTTATAAAAAAGAAGAGGAGGTTAAATTATAACCTCCTCTTCTTTTATTAAATACTTTTTTATTTTATTAATGTAATAGTCGAGATTATTTTTTCCTCACCATTTTTAAGCTGAACATTTAAGAGAGCGGTATCACGGTATCCGTTACATCCTTTAAATATAATGCTGTAAGTTCCTTCCTTTAAACCTATTATTTTAAAATCGCCATCTTCATGAGGAATACCATTTGCCGTATCTGTTGAATTGTAAACTGTAACCAAAGGAGTTGCAAAAAGGGCTCGCAGAAAACGAGTATCACAAGTGGCGATTATGGCGAAGTAGAAAATAAAAATGTTCAGACAGGTTTGCAAAATAGCAAGGAGGTTACAACCTGGGAACCCGAAGTTATACCCTTAATAAATCCTGAAATAATAAAACCAATAGCAAGTCGTAATTCAGTTGTTATTTCAGTAAATAACAATTTAATAAATAAAACAATAAAACAATCTTTGCCAGCGCAGCAAAAAAATAAAATCACGGCACCCTCTTTTGCCGCCACTGTTTTCTTTGCGCCAAATATTTCATCCAATAATATTAAAGATGAAAAACATGAACACCGCCCCGGTAGCAGACCTGATAATAATGATATGGAGGATCAGGGAAGCAGAGCAACACCAAAATTCAAATACTTTTGGAGTGCTGGTAGATTACAATATCAATAAGTATTGGAGTCTTCTGTCTGGAGTTTTATTAACCAATAAAACCATTCTTATTAAACCAAAAACAATTTATGCAGATAAGGACGATAATGGCACTGTAAAGTATTTATATAACTGTTCTTCAGGGTATGCTTTTCTCTCTTCCAAATCAGTAGCCAACCCGGTTGTCGGAGATAGTTTACGGGCATTTGAATCTACCAATAGGCTGCAATATTTATCTATTCCACTGGCAGTAAATTATATCTGGACATTCAATAAAATAGACTTGTTCACTTCCGTTGGTGCGGCTGTAAATATTTTAACCAAAGGTAAACTTGAAACCGAAATTGAAGATGGATTAAACGAGCAGGCTACTGTAAGCAATAAAATAAATGGTCTAAAATCTTTCTATGTAGGTGGTAATTTAAGTTTTGGAACAGCTTATAATTTTAATGAAAAATTTGCCTTGAGTTTTACGCCTGTTTTTAATTTTGCGTTGGTTTCCAGCACAAAGGATGCCGCTGTTAAAACGTATCCAAACTCAATTGGTCTTGCTGTCGGCATTAGGTATAAACTGTAAACTATTTTTACTTCAAACCTTCATGCAAAACGGATTTGCCGATTAAAGAGTTGTGCGATATTTCTCTAATCCAAAAAGATGATATAATACCATCTTTTGCATGACGAATCTCAGTATTATTGTACGCTTTTATAATCACCTTGTGGTAAACTAAAATACCACATTTATGGATGTTCCCAGTAATGATCATCGGGCTGAGCAATTACTGTTTAATTATTGCAGTACTTATCCTGAACCTGGTTCGGTAGATGAGTTGCTGCAATTTGAAAAATTGCAGCAAGATTTTTCCAACCAGTATACATTAATTTTTTCTGACAATCTTGCAAATAAGTCCATTGTAGTAATACCCAGTCTTACACTGGACCAAGAAGTGCTTTCAAAGATCAATGGTGCTTTGTTTTACGAAGAAAGGTTGTTGTGTTTATTGATGCTGTTGCGTATGCCACGTACGCATATCACTTACGTAAGCAGCATGCCTATCGATCCAATAATTGTTGATTATTATTTGCATTTGTTACCGGGCATAACCGGTTATCATGCAAAAGAAAGATTAACGCTGCTGAGTTGTTATGATACATCAACCATTTCATTAACGGAAAAAATTTTGGCTCGCCCACGTTTAATAGAGCGAATAAAACAAAGTATACCTGCAGGGCATGCTGCACATATAGCTTGTTTTAACACTACGCCTTTTGAACGTACGTTGGCTGTTAAGTTGAACATGCCAATTTATGGCTGCAATCCTTCCCTTGTTTATCTTGGTACCAAAAGTGGTAGCAGAAGAGTTTTTTTAAAATCGGGTGTACCTATGCCAGCGGGAGCTGAAAATTTAAAAAGTTATGAAGATATTGTTCATGCAGTTGCAGCATTAAAAGATATGTATCCAGATTTAAAAAAAGCAGTAATAAAATTAAATGATGGATTTTCAGGAGATGGTAATGCAATACTAAAATATCCTGAGCATATAGACAAGAAGGAATTATTTAATTGGATTCATCATAACCTCCATAAAGAAATAGTTCCTGTTGCAAAAGATTTGCCCGTTAAAATTTTTCTGGAAAAATTTATAGCGATGGAAGGTATAGTGGAGGCATTTATAGAAGGTGAGGTAAAACTTTCACCATCGGTACAGTGCAGAATAAATCCTCTTGGTAAAGTGGATATTATTTCAACACACAACCAGCAACTTGGTGGCGAAAGCGGTCAGGTGTTTGTTGGGGCACATTTTCCTGCATCATCCGCTTATAGTATAGAAATAGGAGTAATGGCGAAAGCCATTGCAGAAGAGTTGAAAGATAAAGGTGTTATTGGTCGCTTTAGCATTGATTTTATTTCGGTAAAAGAAAATGATGTATGGAAACATTATGCCATAGAAATCAACCTGCGTAAAGGTGGAACAGCCCATCCTTTTTTAATGCTGCAGTTCTTAACCGATGGCATTTATGATGAAACATCAGGGCTATATGAAACACTTAATAAGCAACATCGCTTTTATTATGCTTCAGATAATTTACAGAGTGAGGCCTATAAAGGGCTTACCCCAAAAGACCTGATAGATATTGCGATGTTTCATGGATTACATTTTGACGGAGTTACCCAAAAAGGAGTTATGTTCCATATGATTGGTGCGCTATCTCAATTTGGTAAAATTGGTATTGTTTGCATAGGTGAATCACCTGAAGAAGCCTATTCTCTTTATATAAAAGTAGTGTCAGTTTTTGATGCTGAGACAGCCAAAAAATAATGCCATCCCTGGCAATTACATTTCTGGATTTATATTTTTTATCTGTACCCATTTTGTTGATCGCCGGGAGGGCAATAAATATTTCATTCAACTAACAAACATTCCTATCTTTATTAACATCCTTCACTAATGCAATCTTTCATGAAAAAAGCTTTGTTAACCTTCGTTTTCTTTACTATAGCCTGCATTGTTACAACTGCACAAACTGATATAATTAGTAAGTATAAAAAA
>JAYWAU010000118.1:0-16757 GCA_043782265.1 Ferruginibacter sp.
GATAGCTTTAAAGAATATTTTATACAGCATCACCTGGGAAAAAGATTATTTTTTTCAATTCAAAACAGTGCTCATATCATTTACCAGTCGGTAAAAAAAACAGGCAAAAAAATAGAAAATATTAGCATTACAGATTACGGAGCTGGCCTTGGCACTTTGTACATGCTTGCAGGTATGATGAATTTTAAAAAAATTGTATACAATGATTATTTACCGGATTGGAGAGACACCGCTGCATCTATCTGTAATGCACTAAAAATTAATATTGATGGTTATGTTACCGGAGATATAGATGCCGTATTGAATTATGGAGTTTCTGAAGGATTTGTATTTGATATTATTGCTTCCAGAAATGTGATTGAACATATTTACAGTCTGCCATTTTTTTTTGAAGAAATTTACCGCCACAATCCAACTACAGTAATTTTTTCAACTACTTCTGCCAATTTTCACAATCCGGCAATGCGGTTAAAGCATTACCTGTTACATAAAAAAATTGAACGCACACAATACCTTCCCTATAGAAAAAAAATATTACAGCAAGAATGGCCTGAAATAACTGACAAACAATTAGCAGAACTAGGCACAATAACAAGAGGCAAAGCAAAAGAAGATTTTTTAACTGCCATTGCTGATTATAAAAATGATAGGTCTGTAACAGCGGTTCCGTTTTTAAGAAGCAATACCTGCCTGCCAGACAGTGGTTATTGGTGTGAGCATTTATTACCAAAAACAGCATATAAAAGCATCATAAATAAAGCAGGTTTCAGCATGGAATATACAGCAGGATATTGGGATACAAATTATGCATCCCCTTTAATGAATTTGCTGGGTAAATTTTTAAACAATCTGATTGGATTATTTGGTAAAAAAGGATATTTTTTTTCGCCGTTTGTAAATGTGGTGGCATTCGAAAGTATTGATTAAAAAAAATAAAATATTCATGATGAAATAACTTTGCCAAATAAAGTATACGCTGTAAAGATTTCGCCATTCACCATTCAGCTGTAAATTACTACTGTATTAAAAACAATCAATGGATCTATCCATCATTATAATAAATTACAAATCTGCCAAACTGGTACTGGATTGTGTGCAAAGCATTTACCAGCAAACACAGCAATACAGCTTTGAAATAATTATAGTAGACAATGATTCAAAAGATGATTGTAAAGAAAAAGTACTGGCTGCCCATCCGCAAGCAAAATGGCTGCAAACCGGCTACAACGCAGGCTTTGCAAGGGCCAACAATGCAGGCATCCGCATTGCCAATGGTGAGTATGTTTTAATATTAAATGCAGATACCATCATCCTGGATAATGCAATCGATAAAAGTATTGCGCTTTTAAAAAAAGAAATAGAAGGCGTTGGGTGCGGTGTACAATTATTAAATACGGATGGCAGCAACCAAATATCCGGTGCTCATTTTATTAAAGGTGGATTGAATACCTTACTACCCCTGCCCTATCTCGGCAAACTGATCCGTTATCTTGGATATCGTTTTAAATCTACCATACCAAGTGTGCAAACCATTACTGATAAAATTGAGGTAGACTGGGTTGTGGGAGCTTATATTTTAGTGAAGAAAGAAACCTTGCAAAAAGCAGGGTTAATGGATGAAGATTTTTTTATGTATGCCGAAGAAATAGAATGGTGCAGCCGCCTGCGAAAGCAAGGAAAATTATTATTGTTTGCAGCACCAAAAGTAATCCATATTGGTGGTGGAACCAGCAGTGATTATTATACCACAACGGAAAATGAAAACAGTAAAAATCTTTGGAACAAAAAAGGTCGGCAGATCATTGTTTCAAACATGTTGCGTATTAGAAAACAATTTGGAATAATTTGGTTCCTAATTATTGCAGGTACTTATTTTTTTGAAATCCCTATTTTCTTTTTTGGCTTACTGATTCATGCAATTGTTACCGGCGGCAAAGCCCCCTACAGTTTTAAAAACTGGATTGACTATGTAAAAAATATGGGCGTATTATTGCGGTACTTTTTTAAAATATTTTTCAACAAACCTTATTTTTATAAAGTAGCCTGATACAATGCAACTATCTATCATCATCATCAATTACAATACGTTTACACTTACCTGCAATTGCATTCAATCTATTTATGATAAATTGACTGAGGTGGATTTTGAAATAGTGCTGGTAGACAATGCTTCTATTGAATGTGATCCACACCTTTTTACAAATAAATTTCCAGGCATTCATTTAGTCATAAGCCCGGTTAACAGTGGTTTTACTGGTGGTAACAACCTCGGTGCAGACAATGCCAAAGGCGAGTATTTGCTATTGTTAAACAGTGATACCGAGCTCATCAACAATGCGCCTAAAATTTGCCTTGATCATTTGCTGCAACATAAGGAAGTTGGCATGACTACCTGCCAGTTATTATATCCTGATGGAAAAATACAATACAATTGCCGACGTTTTAGAACCATTAGCTGGGAACTGTTAGAAATTTTTCCTTTGTTTAAACTATTGCCGAAAGCAAAAAGAGAAGCCTTAATGCTTCACCATTATTTTGATCACCAAAGTTTTGCAGATTGTGATTGGGTTTGGGGTGCTTTTATGCTGTTTCCAAAAAGCATCATTCAACAGTTACCAAAGAAAAAGCTATCGGACGATTTCTTTATGTACTGCGAAGACACGCTGTGGTGTTGGGATTTTAAACAATTGGGTTACAAAATTCATTTTCTGCCACAGGCTAAAGTAATGCATGTACACAAAGGCAGTGTTAGCAAAGACAAATGGCTGAAAATACGCACTACTTCAATCCGCAACCATGCACAGTTTATGAAAAAGTTTTACCCCGACTTCAGGTGGTATATTTTTGCGGCTATTTATTACACAAAACAATATGGAGCTCTTTGGTTGAGGAAGATGTTTAGGTAAGGAGATTGTTTTCAGCTTAGTTTAAACAAGCTGATTTCAGTAAATAGGCATAATCAAAAAAAATTAATAATTATTTCGAACAACCATTTTAGAAACTTAATTTAATGCACTTTATTTATAAGTTTCAACTAGCAAGATGGAAGCAACCATTGGTTGGAAAGTTTATTATACTTTTTTTTAGCTGTATATCATTTGCTTATTTTTTTGGAAATTTCAGTTTCGTAAAGCAAAATAAAGCAGATACATTATTAAACAGATGTATAATATTGTCTCAATTTATAAATCCACATTTATTTTGAACAATTTATTTGAATAAAACGGGGATGCCCTTTTATGTTTGTGGAAATGTTGAAAAAATAAACAACGTAACGAAAACTAACTAAATCAAAAAAAATGAAAAAAAAATTATTAACAGCAATTGTAATTTTATTGATAGCTGCACCTTCATTTGCACAAAATACAAGGATCAATTTATATGGTTCCGGTGTATTTGATGAAGGTAGATTCACGTTATGACGCCAATAATTATTATAATGGTACTATTAAAGGCGGTTTTCAATGGGGAGCTGGTATTGAATTATTACCAAAACACAACGACGGAATAGAATTACTATACCTGCGTCAGGATACAAAAGCTCCTATTAAAAGTGCATTCAGTCCCACAAAGGCTACCTTTCATCCTCTGCCAGATGGCGATTTTTAAAAATTGTTTAAAGTATTACATTACAAGAAATACAACAAAGGGGAAGTGGTATTGCAGAGTGGTAAAATTTGTCGACACATCTGTTTTATTTTAAAAGATTGCTTCATGATTTTTTCTGTTAAAAATGGTGTGGATGTAAATATGCAACAGCCGCCAGCATGGTAACTGTAGAACAGGAGGGTGAGTGTAAGCTATACATGCGTAAAGATGCAGAAATACAATTATGCGAAGGAGAAAAATTATTTGTTGATTTTGAGAACAACAATATTAGCAATAGCCTGCTGTTTAATCTGCAGGCTTCAAAATAATCTGAATGAATTATTGCCTATGACTTGCCTTAAAAAGGATAAATTGCGAAGTGCCTGTTAGTAAAATAACAGGCATCCTTTTTTTATACTATTGGCAAGATGCTTTATTTATAAATGCCAATCAATGCAGTTTTTATGTAAGCTAAAAAAAAATTCAGTTACAAATATTTTATCAGGGCCAGTAAGAGGGCTTTATGTTGCTACCTGTTAAAGTACAATCAACACACACTGGCGTGGCAACGCTGAAAGTTACTATGTTTGCCAATTCATCTAGAAGAACAGGATTTACAGGCAAATTTCGAACTGCACTTTCTTTAATTGTATCACGTATATTGGGTATTGTTTCATTTGTGCAATTTGTCTGGTAATTCCAACCCGGAAGCAAGTTATTTTTAATAAAAATTCTTCTTTCTGTGATGGTACATATGTTGAAATAGCCAATGACTGGTAGATTGCTATTGCTGGTACAATGAATATTACTATTTAATTCAGACGGCTGTGCATCAAAAACAGAACCTACTGACTCTGTATTTTTTTTCATTCTTTCCATAAAATTATATCCTTCCTTGCTCCATGCATATTGCTTTACCAGTATGGAATACATAACACTTAGTTTCCAAGATGCTGCCGGAATTTGAGTTAAGGGTAAATGAATAATATCCTGACTTAATTTTGCAGACGACCCTAAGATGATCGTATTAGAAGCATTAAATTGAAAGCAGGTATTGATCACCGGATCAAGGGTATCTCTGTATTCAACACTTAGGGTTAGTGCATTGTTTGCGGCAGGTGTTGCAACCCATTTTAAGGAAGCTGTAAAAGCCGAGTGAAACTCCCATGTTTCATTATATTGCCATTGATAATACTGCGTATTATTTTGCGGATTGTTTGTATTGATAAAAAGCTGTACACCATTATTGTCTCTTACCCAATTGATGCTATCAATAGGCGGATTATAATTTATACCTACAAAATCTGATTGATAAACCTCATTATTTGATGTTTTGATATGAAGCCTGTACCGCAGTGAAGTATCCAGTTGCAGTGTGGTAATTGAATAACTTCCATTGCTATTTTCTAAAAATGAAATAGTGTTATTGTGATTGTCTTCCAACTGCATTTTAGCACCCCTTTCATATTTTTTTACAGTATCCCTTAAACTATTTGTTCGTGATAATAGTATGCTGGTTTTACCTCCATTATTTATAACCCCTTCCACAACAAGATAGCCCGTATAAATTGAAGGAGCAGGAGAAATAAATTCTTGTTTACAACTTGCAATTAGTAAAACAATTATCGGAAATAATAATTTATTCATATTTTACTATCAAAGTTTACAATCAGTATCTATGAAAAATAGTTAATCTTTTTTTACTTCAAAAAATACCACTTTAGAACCTGCTGTGCCATCTTTACTAATGCCCTGTATAACAATAGCATATTTACCTGATATATCAGAGCTGTAAAAAACTGCCTGTGTTTTACCTGTAGCTCCGGTAATAATTTTTGGAGACCAATACAATAAGTTTCTAAAATCAGGTAAATGACTACCCAATTGTTCGCTGGTTTCGTAAACGGGCGAATAAAAATCCCTTTGCAATTGAAGCCCTTCATAATCAATAATGGTAGCATGTGGATCAATCTCTGCACCAGTTACATCTCCTTTATAACTGGTAAGATTTATTATCCCGTCAAAAGTATTTCCCCCGAGGTAATAGGTTCTGTTAACCACTTCCAGTTTCCTTATTTTCAGTGGATCGTAGATGAGCAGTTTATTAAAATTAAAAATGGGTACGCCATCCACTAATGCAAGCGGATCTGTTTCGAAGGGAAATTTGATATTGTCATCAAAAACAGGCAGTTGATATTTACCATTGCGCTGCCGCACATTTACCCCGGGAACATACTCTCTGAATACTTCTTCCAGTGTTGTAAACCTCACATAATTATCCAACAGGTACACTGCATCCGGCTTCAAATAAAAAGTAGTTGTATCAAAGTTTAAAGTGGTTGATTGATTTAGCCTGTTAAACAAAAAAGTATTTTGTACCTGTGTGGCAATATACCTTTTCAATAACCCGTCATTGTTAATGAATTCATTAAAAGGTGCCAAATAATTTTGTGAATAGCCATTAAAAAAGGGAGAATCAATTTCCACCTTGTACAAACTATCTTTTTCTGAATTTGTTTGGGCAATTATTTCACCATCGCTGTAAAAATGCTTCATTTCAAATTTAATCAACCCGTGCTCAACAGACGTTGCGGTCTGAAACTGTGTTCGTATACCCGGTACCGAGAGATATGCTGGAATGTTTTCTACGGGTAAGCCTGGCTTAACTGGTATTATTTTACCATTAATGATATGGCCGTTTATCTCCGGAAGAAAATTAAAACGTGGTTTTTTATTTGATAAAATATCTTCCCATTTAAACCTTCGCCAGCCTTGCGTCAGCATAAGGTTATCTGCTGCTTCTAAAACAGTATCATTGTTGTTCAAAAAATAGTACTCAGGTGATTCTACAGCTCCTGAAAGGTCGGCACTTAGCAGCAGGTAAGCATTTATACCCTGCTCATCAATTGATGTTAAGGAATCAATGCGGTATACAGCCATCGACATATTTGCAGCGATATATTTACCGGCACCTGTTGCTGAACTTATTTGCAGATTTATTTTTTTTCGTAAATCATATACCGGTTTGTCTGCAGCAGCAGTTATTTGCAGGTTTTGTAGTGGTTTTTTAAAATACAGGCGTTCGCATACAGGTTGCCTATTTTCATTAAAAATGGTGAAATGAGAAATACCCTCCCCCGGTTTGCTGTCGTCTATCAAAAAACGGGCTTCGCCATTTTGAAGCATACCGGTCATTACTACTTTTGTTACATTTCTTGTATGCACAAAAAGATAAACAGAAGTGGCTGGTAAATTTCTTTTATCAGGTGTTTGAACCGTTATTATTATTTGCCCTTTGTCATTATTTTCAAGATGCATTGCATAGCCGTAAGAATAAGCTGCGGGCAATTCCTTTTCCTGTTGGCCTCCATCTGGAAGTTTAATAATTGCTTTGTAAGTGGAGCCTTGTAACGGCGTAAATGAAAAACTGCCAATACCAAATTTAAGTGGATGAAAGCTGGTAATGGTATCGCCTTTTTCATTCACAATAACACCATCACAATAAATGCCTTTACCATACTGATTACTGATTCTAAAACCAACTTTACTTTTAATGCCATTTACCATGTTTCCTCCTTCGGGAAAAAAGGACATTTCTGGTGGCATTTTTTTTAGTACCACATTCTCAGGCTGCCCATTTTGCAGGTTTATGATACTCAGTTTTTTTTCAAAAAAATAATCCGTTCCAAAATTCTTCATCCAGTTGGTGTAAGCACGCAGATGATAATTTCCTGAAATCAGCTTAGCCGGCAAATAAAAAGAGCCATCTCCTGCACCGTGTTGCAAATCAATTTTAGCCTGTAAAACCGGGCTATTATTTTTATCTAAAATTTCAATATAAGCTACTTTACCAAGGTTGATTGGCTTATGAAAATAAGCATCAACATTATAAATTTTAAACCAGCAAATTTCGCCTGACAGGTACACGCTTTTGTCGGTATGTACAAAAATTTTCTCCTGCAAATTTCCTTCTCTGTAAGTATCAAATTGATTTTCTATAATACTCTTTCCCTCCTGTGCTTTTACCTGCAAAGAAGAAAAAAGAAAAATTACACCAGAAATCATTTTTAAAATAGGTACTGTTGTAACTAAATGTAGACGCTGATAAATAAATGTAGAAAAATAATTTTTGATCATAATCATGGTTTTGTCTAAGGCCAGTAAGTTGGTTTTACGTTAGTACCTCTTTTAGTACAATCAACACATTCTTCTGGAGCCGCATAAAAAGTAAGAACGCTGCCAAAGGGACCGGTATTTCTTGGGCTCGTTGGAAGCAAGCCTGCTGCTTTTTTTGCAATGCTATCCGGATTGTTTTCAATTTCAATTTCTATACCACAACCTGGAACGTATCCCCACCCTGACAGTTCAGCATTGCGTATAAAAATCCTTTGTTGCTGTATGGTACAAATATTAAAAAAACCAATTACTGGCTGGCCGGGGTTGCTGGTGCAATGTATATTACCATTCAGTTCTGATGGCTGTGCATCAAATACAGAACCAACGGATTCTGTATTCTTCTTCATCCTTTCCAAAAATTCGTATCCCTCTTTGCTCCAGACATATTGTTTTACCAAAACTGAATATAAAACACTAAGTTTAATAGAAGCAGGAGGAATATTTAGCAACGGTAAATGAATAATATCCTGCGCAAGTTTTGCTGATGACCCCAATAAAATATTACTTGAAGCATTGTATTGCCAGCACTTGTAAATATCTGGATGTCCCTCAACCACCCCAATGTTTTGAGAATTAGGAGGTGGTGATGTTACATATACAACGGACGCGGAATACCTGGAATGAAATTCCCATGTTTCCTCATACTCCCATTGATAATAGAGTGTTTTATTTAAAGGATCATGTGTGTTGGCATATATGGTAACTCCGTCATACGCTCTCTCCCAGCTAATACTATCAATGGGAGGATTTTTTTTAATTTTTACAAAATCAGAAAGGTAGTCTTCGTTGTTACTGGTTTTTATAGAAAGCCTGTATTTAAGAGACGTATCTAAATGAAGATTGTCAATTGTATAATTTCCATTACTGTTTTCGAAAAGCGCATAAAAAGAATTATTATTATCTTCTAATTTTACAAGCGCACCTGACTCCTTAATGTTACCGGTATCGTTTAAACTGATTGAACGGGATAACTTTATTTTAGTGGTGCCGCCCTCATTATTTACAATTCCTTCTACAACAAGGTAGCCCGTAATTACGGCAGGAGCTGGTGATATAAATTTTTCTTTGCAACCTGCAATCACCAAAACAAATAAAAAGACTAATAGCTTATTCATATGTTGTATTTAAAACCAATAACATTATTTTTTTGAGGTTATTTAAAACCTGATATTAAAATTTACATAAGGAATGGCACTTCCAAAAATGGAAAGCTTATACCCGTTAAGCACCCCATTTTCAGAAACATAATACACTGAATATGGATTTTTTCGTCCTGTAAGATTATACACCCCAATCGTCCAGGAATTATGTGTTAATTGATGTATTTTATGATTGCCATCGATATTCATTGAAAAATCTGCACGAAAATAATCCGGTATACGGTAAGCATTTCTATCTGCAAATAAAGTACGGACAGCTCCTGCAAAATAAAATCTTCCGATGGGTAATGTTATTGGGCGGCCAGTACTATAGGTTGCATTTAAAGAAATACTAAAGCGATGGCTTACCCTGTAGTTACCAATCATTGTAATATCATGCGGCTTATCATAATTGGCCGGATAATAATTGCCCCTGTTAATTAATTCGCCTGCAAGCGGATCATCCTGCTTTAATAAAACCCTCGACCAGGTATAACTTATCCAGCCATTTAATTTACCGGTTAATTTTTTTATTAAAAATTCAACTCCGTAAGCCTTTCCTTTTGTAGCGATAACATCTGTTTCTATGTGATGGTTTAACACAAGGTTGGCTCCGCTTTTATAGTCCAGGTAATCCTTCATATTCTTATAATATACTTCCAGCGAAGTCTCAATAGTATTGGATTTAAAATTTTTGTACAAACCCAGTGATACCTGTTCTCCATCCTGTGGCTTTATAGAAGGGTCACTTAGTTTCCAAATATCTGTGGGTGCCATCGCAGCTGTGTTCGAGAGCATGTGAATGTATTGCCGCTGTGTATTGAAGGATGCCTTTATTGAAAAGCTATCGGTTAATGCATACCGGGCAGAAAAGCGATACTCAGGCCCTGAATATGTTTTAATAAATTTCCCCTTCTCATAGGCAATAGTTCCTGTCATATTACTCTCAGTTATCGGTAACCCCGGTGCATAGGTATTTACCGTTTTAGGACCCAGGTAATTATAAAGAGAATACCGGATACCGCCTTCTAAAGTAAATGCTGAGGTAACATTATATTTGTCGTTTACATACAATGCAGATTCCAACGCCTGCTCTGCATCCAATTGATCGGGCACTACTAACGAAGATTTACCATCAGGATTAAAGTATCCGGGGTTTAATTTATAATAGATAGTATTTAAGCCAAAATCAATGGTATGTTTATTATTAAGGTAATAATTAAAATGTGCTTTAAAATAAGTTTGGTGAATATCAAAACCCATTTTATATGCATTAAGAGGCAATCTATCACTTGAGATGTTATAACTGTATTGATCTGTTCCTCCGGCAACAACACTGCTTACTTTATTATTAAAAATGTGTTTCCATTTAAGTGACAGGTTAGTGTTGCTATAACCATACACCGTATCGCTGTTAAGATTAAAGCGATCCTTACTTAAATAACCTGTAAAATAAAAAGTATTTTTCTTATTAAGTTCATGTGTTAAATTAAGATTGAGGTCATAAAAACCAGCCTTGCTGTTTTTGTATTGGTCTGGCAAAATATTTAGTAACCAATTTGCATAGGTAGTTCTTGCGCCAATAATAAACGAGGTCTTATCATTGATTATAGGACCTTCAAGATTTAAACGGCTGGTGAGTAAGCCTATGCCGGCACCACCACTAAGTTTCTTTTTATTGCCCTCTCTTGTGTTGATATTTAAAACAGAAGATAAGCGGCCTCCATAACGTGCCGGAATACTGCTTTTATATAGTTCAACATCTTTTACCAACTCTGTATTAAATGCTGAAAACATTCCAAAAAAGTGGGATGGATTGTAAATGGTGGCGTCGTTAAAAAGGATAAGATTTTGATCTGTTGACCCACCTCTTACATTTAAACCTGTACTTGCCTCTCCTACTGTTTTTACACCCGGCAAAGTTGTAATGACCCTTAATATATCAGCTTCTCCAAATACAACGGGAACCTGCTTAATGGTTTTGATGTCAATTTTCTGCAAGCCCATTTGCGTTCCTTTTACATTGCTTATCTTTTGCGATGAAATAACAACATTCCTAATAGTCAAAATCTGGCTTTGCATATCAATGTTAAGTTTTCCATCGCCATATAGTTGTACCTGTCTTTTGGTATCCTTCATCCCCAAACTTTGTATGTTGATTACATAGCGGCCCTTGGGTAAAGAGAGAGAGAAATAACCATATTGGTCTGTTATAACATTAATGCCTGATTTTTCAACAGCAACACTGGCTGCTACAACATTTTCTCCTGTTTTGCCATCCGTAATAAAACCATTAAGGATAACCTCATTTTGAAGTGAAGGCGCAAGTTTATCACCAATTTCAAATACCCTGTTCTCAATCCCGACTTTTAGACTATTTTTTTCAACAAATGGTTCTTTGATTGTATGCTTTTTATTTGCATCCTTATTAACACCAGCCGGTTCAACAGCAATAGCCGCATCCGGAATTGCGGTATTTATTCGCTTGCCCCGGGTAATAAAAACATACTCCAATCCAGCAATTGAAAATTGAAAATCAGTTTTTGCAAATACCTTTTCTAACACCTTTTCCAGTGGTTCATTTTTAACATTGACAGAAAAGGTTAAGCTATCAAACTGGGCAGCATCATAATAAAAATGGAGGCTGGTCTGGCTTTCAAGTGTTGCTGCTAATTTGTCTATGCCAACAGCATTCAAATCGGCAGTGATAAATTTTACTGAATCATTTTGCGCATAAGTTTTGGGATGGTAAATTACCATCAAGACCAATAACAAAATAAATGAACAGTATTTTTTCATTTTACTTTTTTAAACTATTAAAATATCCCGTTGCTTTGGTTAACATATCCTGCTTATCATTACTAAACTTAAGTTTATTTTCTTTTACAAATTGCTGTACTTCCTTTTTTCTGTCACCCATTAATTTATATAAGTCATTGCTGCTTTTAAGTAGAAATATCCTGTCATTCTTTTTTATATAATAATAATTTTTTTCATCAATAAGCCTGATTAATTCGCTGGAAGTTATTATCTCTTCCCTAACAGTTTTCACCTGCTTTTTTAAAAGGGTGAGGTTACCTTCATTCAATACATTGTAAAAGCCGCTGCTTACAAGCTCGTTTGAGCTGCTGTCCTTTTCTATCCTGATAAAATTGGAATTAAATATTTTAAATTGCTCAACTTTTTCATTCAACAATTGAATCCTGTTTCCGAAGTCATTTATTACCAATACATCCTTTGTTTCATCATAACTCATCAGGATAGAATCATACAATACCCCATCATAAATTACTTCACCTGTTGCGGGTTCTGTTGAATAAAAAAATGGATGCCCTTCTTTAAATCTAAAAGGATATTGAGCGTATTTACTGCCGTTGTACAAGGCTGACTGGTCGCCGTAAGAATCATGGTAAACCTTTTCTGTATAAATAAGGGCTTTTTTATAAAACGAACTATCTACTGAAATATCCTGACCATATACATTCCTAAAGGAGAGAAATAAACTTATGCCAGTAATTAGAATAAGGGCCAACATTCTATCTGATTTCATACAGTTGAACGAATTTATAAGCAGGTAATAAACGCATTGATAATACTCTTTAAAATTAACTGAATAAATTGTAATAAATACAATTATTAAAAGATTCATTTTTTCAATTGTATACCTGTTGCTGATATTTAATTTCCGTCTACCTTTGGATATAAAAAATAACCCCATGACAACACAACAAATTGTACTGGCATCCAGACCCAAAGGGACCCCAACTATAGCTAATTTTAGAGTTGAAAAAATAGAGTTACCTGAAATACAGGAGGAGGAAGTACTGTTGAAGGGAATGTATTACTCTGTTGATCCTTACATGCGGGGAAGAATGAACGATGCTAAATCTTATGCTGCTCCTTTTGAGATTGATAAAGCTATTGCAGGTGGCGTGGCCGCAAAAGTAACGGCAAGTAAATCAGCTATTTTTAAACCTGGTGATATTGTTTTGGGTAACCTTCCGTGGCAGGAGCAGATTGTTGTGTCTGAAAAAATGATTCAAAAAATTGATACTGCTATTGCTCCGCCAAGTTACTACCTCGGCATATTGGGTATGACTGGACTTACGGCTTTTTTTGGCTTAATGGATATTGGCAAACCCAAAGCCGGCGAAACGGTGGTAGTATCTGGTGCGGCAGGTGCTGTAGGTGTAGTGGTTGGGCAAATTGCTAAAATACAAGGCTGTCGTGTAATTGGTATTGCCGGAACTGATGAAAAAATAGCCTTATTAAAAAAGGAATTTGGTTTTGATGAAGCCATTAATTACAAAACAACTGCCAATTTAAAGGCAGCTATTGCGGAGCTTTGCCCCAATGGAGTAGATATTTATTTTGACAATGTGGGTGGTGAGATTTCTGATGCAGTTGTTGCCAACATTAACTTTCATGCACGCATTCCATTATGTGGTCAAATCTCTTTATACAATAGTACAGAACAACCTGTGGGGCCTCGTCTGCAACCCATGCTGCTTACAAGAAGTGTGCTGATGCAGGGCTTTATTGTAAGCAACTACCAGAGCCGTTTTCCTGAAGGCAGGCAATACCTGGCACAATGGATTAAAGAAGAAAAGCTAAAATTTACTGAAACAATTATAAAAGGTTTTAATCAATTACCCGCTGCTTTGCTTGGATTGTTTAAAGGAGAAAACACCGGTAAAATGATTGTTGAAGCATAAAAATGAAACCTGTAAAATGAACAAAAAAATATTGCAGCCTAACTACTGGTGTACTTTTTTATTGCTGCTGTTGCTTTCGAAAATAATGATTGCTCAATCGCAACTTGATAAATTGCTGCCGGTAAGAAGTTTCTGTATTGCCGCACCTAGACCGCAAAACCTCGACAGTTTTGTAACCTTTATAAAAGAAGAATTACCACTCAATAAAATCAATACGCTCATTTTGAGGGTGGATTACAATTACCAGTTTGAAAGCCATCCCGAACTTAGGGACAGCATTGCACTTTCAAAACAGGATGTTCATCGACTGGTTGAAGCCTGCAAACAAAACAACATTCGTCTTATTCCACAGGTCAATTTACTGGGGCACCAGTCATGGGCAGGCAAGACTGAAAACCTGTTAAAAATATACCCGCAATTTGATGAAACACCTCATGTACAGATGCCGGCAGCGTATATATGGCCCAACCCCGATAGTTTATATTGCAAAAGTTATTGCCCCTTGCATCCCGACCTGCACGCCATTGTTTTCGACCTGGTAGATGAGATCTGTAACGTGTTTGAGAGCACTGCATTTCATGCAGGCATGGACGAAGTTTTTTACATAGGCAATGCCAAATGCCCGAGGTGTGCCGGTAAAGACAAAGCCATATTGTTCGCAACTGAAGTCAATACCATCCGTAATCACCTCGCATTAAAAAAACGAAGCCTGTGGATTTGGGGCGACCGTCTTATTGACGGTAAAACTACAGGCATTGGTGAATGGGAAGGTAGTTTTAATGATACACAAAGCGCCGTCAACCTGATTTCAAAAGATGTTGTTATCTGTGACTGGCACTACGACAAGGCAGAACAAACGGCTGTGTACTTTGCAAACAAGGGCTTTAATGTAATAACTTCTACCTGGCGCAATCCGGCAGTTGCTATAGTACAAACACAAGACATGATCAAATTCAGGCAGTCTGCAAAACCCAACATCAGAAAGCATTTTTTAGGTATGATGCAAACAATATGGACAGGGTCTGTAGCTTTTTTAGATGAATACTATGCCGCTAAACTCGCCAGCAATAATGAAGAAAATACACAGGCCAATTGTTTTAAAGCCCTGGCTGCAGAACTAAATAAAGCAGCTACGGCCGGTAATTGATCTGCAGGTTTTGCTTAGTCACCATACTTCATCTTTCCGGTATTTTTGATCTGCACGCTTTTTGTAAAATACAGCAGCAGGTGGTTGCAGATGATTTACATGGCATGTTACAATAAATTTTTTTACACTGATAAAAGCAGTTACTTTTATACAGATTGCTTGCCAGGCAAAATTTTTATTTAAACACTTGTAATTATGGCAGTACGTGTAGCAATCAACCACAAAACCACTTACACCTACGACCGGTTGGTAAGTTTATCTCCCCACGTATTCAGGTTGCGGCCTGCAGCACATTCACGAACAACCATCGAATCTTATTCTTTTAAAATTACACCCAAGGAACATTTTATTAACTGGCAACAGGATCCTTTTGGTAACTACCTGGCAAGGATTGTATTTCCTAAAAAAACAACAGAACTAAGTGTGGAAGTAGAATTAATTGCCAACATGGTGGTCATCAATCCATTTGATTTTTTTGTTGAAGAGTATGCCGAAAAATTTCCTTTTAGTTACGAGGAGCAATTACGAAAAGAACTGATTCCTTATTTTGAATTAAAGGAATATGGACCGCTGTTGAGAAAATGGATTGGCGAGATAGACAGAAGTCAAAAAACCATCAACGATTTCCTGGTTTATATCAATCAAAAATTAAACAGGGATATTAATTATTCTATCCGCATGGAAGCTGGGGTACAAACCTGCGAAGAAACATTGGGCAAAGCATTGGGTTCCTGCAGAGATTCTGCCTGGCTGCTGGTGCAGATATTTCGGCACCTGGGATTGGCTGCACGTTTTGTTTCAGGTTACCTTGTTCAATTAACGGCTGATATAAAATCATTAGATGGCCCATCAGGACCAGAAAATGATTTTACTGATCTGCATGCCTGGACGGAAGTGTACATTCCCGGAGCAGGCTGGATAGGTCTTGATCCTACCTCGGGATTATTTGCCGGTGAAGGACATATTCCATTAGCCTGTACGCCTGACTTTGCAAGTGCTGCACCGGTGGTAGGTGCAACAGATATTTGCGAAACCGTCTTCACTTTTTCAAATAAAGTTACCCGTATACATGAAGACCCAAGAGTTACAAAACCTTATACAAAAGAGCAATGGAACAATATCAATGCTACAGGTTTAAAGGTAGATGAGGACCTGGAAAAAGGCGATGTAAGAATGACCATGGGTGGCGAACCAACTTTTGTTTCTGTCGATGATATGGAAGGAGATGAATGGAATACCACTGCTGATGGAAAACACAAGCGGCTTCTTTCGCATGAATTGATTTTTCGTCTGCGGGAAAAGTTTGGCCCTGATGGAATGATACATTATGGTCAGGGAAAATGGTATCCCGGCGAACCATTACCAAGGTGGCAATATGGTTTGTTCTGGAGAAAAGACAATTACCCAATCTGGAAAAATATAAAGTTGATTGCACACGAAAAAATAGAAAAAAAATATACCCATGAAGAAGCCGGACTATTTACAAAAGAGATGGCAAAACAGTTGGCCATTAATCCGGAAAATATGAGTGTTGCTTATGAAGACATGTTTTATTTTTTATGGTCAGAAGGCAAAATGCCTGTAAACATTGATCTTTCTAAAGTAAACAGGAAAGATAGTCTTGAGAGAAAAACACTGGCTGAATTGTTAGACAGGGGTCTTGATACCCCTGCCGGATTTATACTGCCATTAAAGTGGAACTATGAAAATGAAAAATGGAAAAGCTGTAAATGGGTATTGAACAGAGATCATTTATTTCTTATACCCGGTAATTCCCCGATAGGATTAAGGTTGCCATTGGACTCTTTGCCGGAAGTATCTAAATATGCGGAACCTGAACGGGTAGAAAGGAGTTTATTTGAAGAATTACCAGAACTTGAACATTTTGATGAGACCATTACAGAGCGGTACGACACAATAACAATTCACCCACCTGAGCCAGCAAAAAGAAGATTTAGTGAATGGTTAAAGGATAAACTAAGCGCATTTAAA
>JAYWAU010000119.1:0-6134 GCA_043782265.1 Ferruginibacter sp.
TTGCTGAGTCGTTGCCAGGTATATGTTTTAAAGGCGCTGGATAAAAAAGAACTGGTTCAGCTGTTACAGGAAGTCTTAAAAAAAGATACCATATTACACCAAAAAAATATTGTTTTAAAAGAAACGGATGCGTTACTAACCATTAGTGGTGGCGATGCACGAAAGCTGCTGAATCTTTTAGAACTTGTAACCGATGTATTGGATACCAACGCAGTTATCACTGATGATAAAGTAATGGAAATTGCCCAGCAACGAATTGCTTTGTACGATAAAAAAGGAGAACAGCATTACGACATTATTTCTGCCTTTATTAAAAGTATGCGGGGCAGCGATCCTAATGGTGCTGTGTATTGGCTGGCAAGAATGATTGAAGGTGGCGAAGATGTAAAATTTATTGCCAGGCGCATGGTGATATTTGCCAGTGAAGATATTGGCAATGCCAATCCCAATGCACAATTGCTTGCTACCAGTACTTTTCAGGCGGTTAGCATGATTGGTTACCCCGAAAGCAGGATCATACTTTCGCAATGCGCTACTTACCTTGCCGGCAGTGCCAAAAGCAATGCTGCTGTAGTTGCCATTAGTGCCGCTTCTGCGGCAGTTAAACAAACGGGCGACCTGTCTGTGCCATTGCATTTGCGCAATGCCCCAACAAAACTAATGAAGGAAATGAGCTATGGCAAAGACTATAAATACGCCCACCAGTTTGAGGACAATTTTACCTTGCAGGAATATCTGCCTGATCAATTAAAAGGCACCGCTTTTTATATGCCGCAAAAAAATGCAAGAGAAGAGGAAATGAGAAAATTTTTAAAAGAAAGATGGAAAGGAAAATATGGATATTAAAAAAGATATTACCACAAGAGCAGATATAGAAAAGTTGATTGTTCAGTTTTATGAAGCAGTGAAAAAAGACCCTACGATTGGCTTTATTTTTACGGATGCCATACCAATCAATTGGGAACATCACATTCCGTTGATTGTTGATTTTTGGGAAACTATTTTGCTTGATAATATGGTTTATAAAAAAAATGCTATGGAGGTTCATTATGACCTCAATAAAAAAATTTCCCTAAAAAAAGAATATTTTGCAAGTTGGTTGTTATTATTTTGCAGCACTGTTGATAAACTGTTTACCGGAAAAACTGCAACGCTGGCAAAAACACGGGCCGCCTCAATCGCAGCAGTAATGGAATTTAAAATGAACGGCAACGATAAAAGCCTGCTGTAAGAAAATAAGCAAAATGCACGGGATAGCACTAAGTAAATCTACTATGTTATAGAAGAATAAATACATTGAAAAATATACCAACGCTACAATCATTCATGTTAACACTACGCTGGAAATATCAATCTTTTGAAGAGCTAGCTACTTTACAACTCTACACCATCTTACAATTAAGAATAGAAGTATTTTCAGTTGAGCAAAATTGTGTGTACCAGGATGCTGACAATAAAGATGTAAAGAGTTTTCATTTATCTGCCTGGGATAACAATGTGTTGGTTGCCTATTGTCGAATTCTTCCGCCCGGTGTTTCTTACAAAGATGCCAGCATTGGCAGGGTTGTAACTTCCATATCGTATAGAAAAACCGGCGCCGGCCGGGAGTTAATGCAAAGGGCCATCACTGCTGCATTACAACAGTTTAATTGCTCCGAAATTACTATAAGCGCCCAGCTGTACCTTAAACGTTTTTATGAATCGCTTGGTTTTAAACCCTTAGGTAAAACTTACCTGGAAGATGGCATTCCTCACATTGAAATGCACTACACAGCATAATTTTCTTTATTAAACAATATTTAACAACTGCCTTCGTTTTATTTTGGCAGATACATAGATTGTAATGCTCATTTAAAGGAGTTTATAAATATAGTATCACATCCAATATCCAAAACCCTGAAGGCATGAAAAAACGTTTACACTATTTTATTTATAGAGGTCTTTTGTTCTTTCTGCTTACAGTTTTTATTGTAAGATCTGCTAAAGCCCAACACATCAGGCTGGGCGGAGAAAAAATGAATGTTGAAATAGGATTAAATTTTGGACCCACATTTTTTCTAGGCGATCTGGGTGGTCACCGTGGTTATGGAACAACATTCGTTAAAGATTTAAATCTTCCACTTACAAAATTAATGAAAGGGGCATTTTTAAGTATCCATGCAAATGAATGGCTGGGCTTAAGATTCGCTGCACAATATACTTACCTGGCCGGGGAGGATAAAATTATAAAAACCGACGGAAGAGCTGAATCATACAGAAAATTTCGTAACCTGGATTTTAGGAGTGATGTATGGGAAGCCTACACAGCGATAGAAATATTTCCATTAATGATGTTACAGAAAAATAATGAAGATTATCAACCACTGCTGAGGCCCTACGTTTTTGGCGGTATAGGTCTTTTTCATTTTAATCCACAGGGTTCAATTACCGACCAAAATGGAGATAAAGGCTGGTATTATTTACACCCGTTGCATACAGAGGGGCAAGGTTTTGCAGAATATCCCAACCGGAAAAACTACTCACTTACACAGCTAAATATGCCAATGGGGGCAGGAATAAAATATTTATTGTCGGGTAATATGAATGTCGGTATTGAATTGTTGTATAGAAAAACATTTACTGATTATATAGATGATGTAAGCACTACTTATATAGATCCATCTTTATTCAATAAATATTTGCCTGCAGCTGATGCCAATATTGCACTGCAGATTCATGATAAAGCGCCGGGTACATTAACACGTACAGATCCTGGTTTTCAACGGGGCAATTCAAAAAATAACGATGCTTACTTTTCGTTTTTATTTAAACTGGGCATAAACCTCGGAGCAAGTAGTGAACATAGTCCAAGATTAGCTAACCAAATGAGATGCCCTGCAAGGTTTTAAATACTAATAACAAACAAATATCAATTATGAAAAACAATTTACAAACCAACCCGATCCTGTTTAAGATGGTACTGCTGGTAACCTGCTTTATGCTGGTAATGTTGTACAACAAATCACAAGGCGGATAAAAAGATTACGATCATTTTATAAAAAATAAGTTACCGGTAAACAATTTATAAATTGTAATGCTGAATAACTGCACGAGATTATCCCTCTGGTGATCAAAAACTAATGGCAAAGTGATAGAACGGAAATAATACCCAGTAGCTGTGTGTACTTGTATACGCTTGCTCACCCCTGAAACCACCATTCTAATTTCCAGACTGTCCTTTGTCATTTTTTAATTCTTCCTGCAAATATTTTCCGGTAAAGCTTTCTTTTACTTTTACCAGGTCTTCAGGTACACCTTCAAACAGTACCAATCCTCCTCCATCTCCACCTTCAGGACCAATATCAATAATATGATCAGCTACTTTTATTACATCCATATTGTGTTCAATTACCAGTACCGAATTACCTCTATCAACTAGTTTGTTAATCACTTCAAGTAAATGTTGTATGTCCTGAAAATGAAGCCCGGTGGTAGGTTCATCCAAAATATAAAATGTTTTTCCGGTATCTTTTTTTCCCAGTTCGGTCGATAGCTTCACCCGCTGTGCTTCACCACCACTAAGGGTTACAGCGCTTTGCCCCAGGGTGATATAACCCAATCCTACTTCTTTCAGTACTTTTATTTTCCGGTAAATAAAAGGTACCGCCTGGAAGAAATCTACTGCTTCGTCTACGGTCATGTCCAGCACATCGCTGATGGATTTTCCTTTGTAGCGTATCTCCAGGGTTTCCCTGTTATAACGTTTGCCATTACACTTTTCGCAATGCACATATACGTCGGGTAAAAAGTTCATTTCTATCACTCGCATGCCACCACCTTCGCACACTTCACAACGGCCACTCTTTACATTAAAACTAAAACGGCCTGCTGTGTATCCACGAATCTTTGCTTCGGGTACCATAGCAAACAAAGTTCTTATGTCGGTAAAAAATCCACAATAAGTTGCCGGGTTGCTTCTTGGTGTACGGCCAATGGGCGATTGGTCAATTTCAATTACTTTATCAATATGCTCTAATCCTTTAATAGATTTATATTCCAGCGGATTTGCTTTTGAATTGTAGCAATATTTATTCAACAACGGATACAAAGTTTCGTTGACCAGTGTTGATTTTCCGCTGCCACTAACACCGGTAACCAATATTAATTCACCTAGCGGGAATTTTACACTTACATTTTTTAAGTTGTTTCCTTTAGCACCTTTTATTTCTAAAAATTTTCCGTTGCCTTTTCTTCTTTCTATAGGTACGGCAATACTTTTTTCACCGCTCAGGTATTTCGCTGTTTCGCTCTTGCTTTCCAGCACTTGCTGTGGAGTTCCCATCGCAACAATCTCACCACCATGCTTACCTGCTTTGGGGCCAATATCTACCAAATAATCTGCTGCCAGCATAATGTCTTTATCATGCTCTACTACCAATACGCTATTACCAATATTTCTTAAATTCTGTAAAGCACCTATCAATCGCTGGTTATCTCTCTGGTGCAAACCAATGCTTGGCTCATCCAAAATATACGTGATGCCCTGCAACTGAGAACCAATTTGTGTAGCCAGCCTGATTCGCTGCGATTCGCCACCACTGAGGCTTTTAGAAGAACGGTTTAAAGTAAGATAGGTCAACCCTACATCCAACAAAAATTGTAAGCGATCCCTTATCTCTTTCAACACATCTTTGGCAATGGCATTTTGTTTATTGCTCAACCGCTTTTCAATATTACTGAACCAATCGGCCAGCTTGTCTAAATTCTTTGCACCTAATTCCGCAATATTTTTTTCATCTACTTTAAACCAAAGGCTTTCTTTTCTCAACCTGTCTCCATTGCAGGTACTACAGGTTTTTAACTGCATAAATTTCTCCACCCAATCTCTTAAAGCTTCCCCGCTATTGGGCGAAGCAAACCATCTTCTCAGCATCGGGATTATGCCTTCATAACTACCGGTATATTCTAGCGGAATGGTGTCATCACTGAGGTCAAGTTCCAGTTCGGGATTTATCTGCTGGTCACCGTACAGCAGCAGGTTCACTTGCTCAGGTGGCAGATCTTTCAGTGGTTTGTCTAAACTGATCTTATGCTTTCTTGCAAACACTATCACCTGTTGAAACACGCTGGCATCCCGCTCTTCTCCCAACGGCACAATAGCACCACCCTTTACACTTTTTGTGTTATCAGGAAGTACTTCTTCCATATCAATGGTGTAAACAGTACCCAGCCCTTTACAGGTAGGACAGGCACCATACGGACTGTTAAATGAAAAGGCATTGGGGCTTGGCTCTTCGTAACTGATGCCGGTATCTTCACACATCAGTTGTTTGCTGTACTGCACCGTTTTATTATCGTCGTTGATCAACAAGAACATCAGGTCTTTACCCACCTGTAAAGTTTTTTGTACACTCTGGCTCAGCCTTACTTTCATGTCGTCTGTTACCGCCAGCCTGTCTACCACCACTTCGATATCATGAATTTTATAGCGGTCAATTTGCATTTTTGGCACCAGGTCTTTTACCTCACCGTCGATGCGGACTTTTAAATAACCTTTCTTGCGGATATCTTCAAACAGCTCCCTGTAATGCCCTTTACGGCCCCGGACCAGTGGTGCCAGCAGGCTTATTTTTTTATTCGAAAATTTCGAAAAGATATTCGTTACAATTTCCTCTTCACTAAACTTCACCATTTTTTTTCCGGTGTTGTAACTGTACGCCTCTCCCACCCTTGCATACAACAATCTTAGAAAATCATATATCTCTGTAATGGTACCCACCGTACTGCGTGGATTTTTATTAGTGGTTTTTTGCTCAATAGAAATTACTGGTGAAAGGCCGGTGATCTTATCCACATCAGGCCGTTCCATATCACCTACAAACTGCCGGGCATAGGCGCTGAAACTTTCCATGTAACGCCGCTGGCCTTCGTTGTAAATGGTATCAAAAGCAAGCGATGATTTGCCGCTGCCGCTAACACCTGTAAAAACCACCAGTTGATTTTTGGGTATTTTTATATCAATGTCTTTCAGGTTGTGCTCCCTAGCACCAAACACTTCAATAAATTCGTTGCTGATTGTATCTTCTGTAGGAGATTTCTTTACTTTTGCCATGTATTATTTTACTGTGTTGCAAAGATACAAAACAAAAAAGTGC
>JAYWAU010000120.1:0-6130 GCA_043782265.1 Ferruginibacter sp.
GATATTTCAATTGAGGAGGTATATAAAAATATACATACAGATGATGTAGAAAGTGTAAAAGAAAAAATTGCTTTAGGCAAAAGCACTTTGCAACGGGAAGAGGTTGAATACCGTTATTTTATAAAGGAGCAGTTGCACTACATGATTTTAAATAATTATCCCCGTCTGGATGCCGACGGTAATTATATTGGGGCATTTGGAACAGTACAGGATATAACTGAAACAAAACTATCAGCCCTTGCTTTAAAGAAAAGCGAAAAAGAAAAATCAGTTATACTAAATAATACACAAACAATTATTTGTTTGCACGATATGAGCGGCATTATACTTGATATAAATGCTACTGCTGAAAAAATGACTGGCTTTAATAAAAGCGAAGTAATTGGGATGAGTTTAAAATCGATCATCTCTCCGGAATATACAACCGAATTTGATGAATACATTCATACCATCAATAATAATGAAACGGCTAATGGTACCTTTCAAATTTTTACTAAAGCCGGTACTAAACTGATTTGGTTATACCAAAATACAGTGTATGTAAACGAGGGTAACCAGCCATACGTAATAGCCAGTGCAGTTGATATTACAGAATCGGCAAATGCACAAAACGAGGTGGAAATACAACAACAATTTATCCGTCACATTATAGATAATAGCCCTAATGTAATTTTTCTGCTGAATGAAAAACGACAGATTATGCTGGCTAATAAAACTTTTGCAAAGTATTATACTTATAATGAAAAGCAAACTCCATTTGCTAAAGAATTATCTCAAGGGGCCGATGATATTTTTCTGGGTGATGTGGATAGTCTTTTTGAAATGGAAGAAGGACAAACAGCAAGACTGGAAGGGAGCTTGAATAATCCTGCAACCGGTATGTCATCCTGGTTTAGTATTATCAACAAATGCTTCAATGAAAAAAATGGCAAGAAATATATTCTCTGTTTTGGCATGGATATTACAGGAAGGCACCAGGTAGAAGCTGATTTAATTGCAGCAAATGAAATGATAGAAAGATCGTTAAAAGTAAAGGAGCAGTTTATAAGTAATATGAGTAATGAGATAAAAACGCCGTTGAATGCTGTAATTGGATTTACAGATTTACTTTCAGGAACAAACTTAAATAAGAAACAGGAAGAATATGTTGGTAATGTAAAAACTGCTTCCGGAAACTTGTTGGCTCTCTTAAATAATATCCTGAAACCTTGCTAAAATTTAACCGGATAATCTTCTATTAAAAAGCCTGCCCATCGGTATTGGAAAAATTATCAATGATGTGGTAAAAATTCCGGAACTGAAAACGACCGGTAAAAATATGTCAGCATCAGTATTGCTATTAACCCTCTGCCGGAATTTTAAATGCACCCCCTGCGCTTTGAAAAAATATTAAACCAGCCGACTGTTTCAGAAGTTCTAATTAAAATAACTCTATTATAAAAGATGTTTCAATTTTCCTAAATTGCATTTCTAAAAATGCTTAATAAAATTGTAATCTCCTTAAAAAATGACCATATAAAAGTTAACAAAAAAGTTAGTTGTACCATCAATAATAATTATATATTAAAATAGTAACACAGGCATGATCCAGCAAAGAAAAATATTTAGAACTTCATTTATGAAATTATCAACAACACTATTGGTCTTTATGATAGCTATCACAGGCAAGGGATTTGCTCAATCTAAAAAAGATTTTAATCCTCGTGAACTTGCGATTTCACTCGTTGCAGTTACCAACAATTATCAAAACAAAAACCAGGCATTGGTTACAATGGAGGTTAAAAATAATTCAAAAAAGAGCCTTGCTGCTACAGGGTGGAACCTGTATTTTAATTCAAAAAATAATCTTGTTTTAAAAGAAGGTGAATCTCTTTTTAGCCTGAAACAATTCAATGGAAACTTATTTCAATTGTCTCCACTAGCTTCTTTTAAAGGTATTGAACCAAAAGGAACTGCTGTTACCCAATTGGTTGTGGACGGACAAATGCGGAATAGGAATGACCAGCCCGAAGGTTTTTACCTTGTTTGGGACAATGCTCCTGATAAAGGAATTGATATAAAAAATATCACCGCCACACCGGTTCCTATACAGCCAATTGATGGAGCTGTCGTGTCTGATTTTGCTGCAAGAGTTTATAATCAAAATGAGGCAATCGAAAAAAATACAGATGGAAATAATATTAAAGTATTTCCAACTCCACTTAGCTATAAAGAAAATGGCGGTGCATTTATACTGGACAATTCTGTACAAATAATTTCAGATGATGCATTTGCCGGCGAAGCAAAAATACTGGCAGAAGAAATGTTGCCGCTACTGGGTAAAAAATTAATTATCTCTACCAAAGATACTGGGGTAAGGGCTATCAGCTTAATTAAAAAACCAGGTATTGCTGAAGAAGGATATGAATTAACCAGTACTGCAGATGGAATCAGCATTGCAGCATCTACATCGGCTGGAATTTTTTATGGTATTCAGTCTCTTAACAGTCTGCTACCACCTACAGCATGGATTGTTACAAAAGATAAAAAAGTAATTTCAGTGCCGGCTGTTACCATTGCCGATGCACCCCGGTTTGGCTACCGTGGCTTTATGTTGGATGTGGGGCGTAATTTTCAAACAAAAAAAGAAGTATGGAAGTTATTAGACCTGATGGCTTTGTACAAATTAAATACATTTCACTTTCATTTAACCGACGATGAGGGATGGAGATTAGAGATTGATGGATTGCCTGAATTGATTTCTGTTGGTGCAAGACGTGGTCATAGTTTGGATGAAAAAAATAATATGCCCGCCGCTTATGGGTCAGGTGGCCAAACGGATTCCTTATATGGTAGTGGCTATTACTCCAAAGCAGACTTTATAGAAATACTACAATATGCAACCGAAAGGCATATAAAAGTGATTCCTGAAATTGAAACACCAGGCCATGCAAGAGCTGCTATAAAAGCCATGGATGCCCGCTACGAAAGTTTGATGAAAAAAGGTAAAAAGGAAGCGGCGATGCAATATTTTCTTCGTGATATAAATGATAAATCTACCTATACTACTGCTCAAAATTTTCATGATAATGTAATGGATGTAGCCATTCCTTCTACTTATAATTTTATTGAAAAAGTAGTTAGTGAAGTGGTGAAATTATACCAGCAGGCAGGAGCCCCGTTAACAACAATTCATTTGGGTGGCGATGAAGTACCAGCGGGTGTTTGGGAGCAATCGCCAGACTGTGTTGCCTTAATAAAAAATAATCCTGCAATAAAAAATACAGATGGCATCTGGTACTATTATATTGCTAAAGTAAATAACATTTTAAAAGCAAAAGGATTAACACTTTCAGGTTGGGAAGAAATAGTTTTTAGAAGAACCATGATTGATGGTAAAAAAATAACCTTTCCTAATCCGGAGTTCGTAAACCAGGACATGAAATTGTATGTATGGAACAATACCCAGGGCAGTGAAGACCTTGCCTATAAACTTGCCAATGCCGGATATAAAGCAGTAATCACTTTTGTAAGCAATTTTTATTTAGATATGGCGCAATACAAAACCTATGATGAGCCGGGATATTTCTGGGGCGGCTTTACAGAACTTGAAAAAACTTATCGTTTTATTCCTTACGATTACCTTCAAAATATTATTAGTCCTGATGGAAAACCTATTGATAAATCTTTTTATGCAGACAAGCTACGTTTATCAGATTATGGCAAAGAAAATATTATTGGCTTACAGTGTTCTATGTGGAGTGAAACAGTTAAGGGCCCACAACAATTGGAATATATGGTTTTACCAAGATTTACTGCAATGGCTGAAAGGGCCTGGGCTAAGAACCCAGATTGGGTAACAGAACCGGATGAAGTTAAAGCCAGAGTTTTGTATAATAAAGCGTGGTCGCAATATGTAAGTACAATGGGTTTAAGGGAGCAACCACGGTTGGATAATTTTGCCGGAGGATTCAATTATCGTATTCCTTTTGCAGGCGCAGTTGTAAAAGAAGGAAAGGTATTTGCCAACGTGCTGTTTCCGGGCCTTGTCATCAGGTACACAACAAACGGTGAAGAGCCAACAAGCAAGAGTAGAATATATTCCACACCTGTTACAGAAAAAGGGATGATTAAATTTAAAGTTTTTAATAACGCAGGCAGATACAGCAGTGTTACAATAATTGAAAATAAATAGGCGGAGAATTATTTGTAATTTGATTTTACAAGAATTATCCATTGAAGTTTTAAACTTTACAAACTGACTGCTTAATTGATGGGGAACATTAACCATTTGTTAAGCAGTTTTTTTATCATCATTTATTCAGAACTTAGCATCAATAAGTAAATTGGATAAACTCAGTTTAGCTTTTATAAAGTTAAAAGAACAGGTAATAAAGATGGCATTATAGTTGGCACAATCCTGTGTATAATTAAATAGGATCATTTAAATAAATAAATCATATGGATTCTGACACACAACAAATTGAGCAACTTGGCATCAACACGGTAAGAATTTTATCTGTTGATGCTGTACAAAAGGCCAACTCTGGTCATCCAGGTATGCCCATGGGCGCAGCACCAATGGGGCATGTTTTATGGGCTGATTACATGCGTTACAATCCAAAAAATCCTGACTGGCCAAATCGGGACAGGTTTATATTATCTGCAGGGCATGGTTGTATGTTGCAGTACAGTTTTTTATACCTCACCGGTTATGATTGTACCCTTGATGATATCAAAAATTTCAGGCAGCTCAACAGTAAAACAGCTGGGCACCCGGAACATGGGTTAATGCCAGGTATTGATGTTACTACCGGCCCACTTGGCCAGGGCTTTGCCAACGGAGTTGGATTTGCCATTGCTCAAAAGCATTTGGCAGCAAGGTATAATAAGCCGGGTTTCGATCTTTTTAAT
Organism: Ferruginibacter sp.; assembly: GCA_043782265.1. Taxonomy (GTDB): domain Bacteria; phylum Bacteroidota; class Bacteroidia; order Chitinophagales; family Chitinophagaceae; genus Ferruginibacter. Next base: position 4,894 of record JAYWAU010000120.1, read on the forward strand.
TATAATATTTATGCCATTTGCAGTGATGGCGATATGATGGAAGGAGTAACTTCTGAAGCAGCTTCACTGGCTGGCCATTTACAACTCGGCAATATTATTTATTTATACGATGATAATCATATTTCAATAGAAGGCAGTACCGGCATCACTTTTACAGAAGATGTGGCCAAACGTTTTGAAGCCTACGGCTGGCACGTGCAGGTAGTAGAAGATGGCAATGATATTGGTGCCATTGCAACAGCAGTAAAAAATGCAAAGGCAGCAATTACCCGTCCATCCTTAATAAAAATTCGTACACATATTGCTTATGGCAGCCCCAATAAAGTTGATTCGGCTGGCGCTCATGGCTCACCGTTAGGTGCTGAGGAAATAAAACTTGTAAAGTCATTTTTTGGATTTGATCCTGAGCAATCTTTTGTGGTACCTGATGAAGTATTAAAATATTATCGTGCTGTTGGAGAAAAAGGTACTTCGCTTGAAAACGAATGGAATGAATTGTTTATAAATTACAAAACTGTTTTTCCCGAACTGGCTGCTGAATATGAATTAGCAGCAAGTGGTAAATTGCCCCAAGGGTGGAAAGATAATCTGCCTGTGTTTGAAGTTTCTGATAAAAAGATGGCAACCAGGCAGGCATCGGGAAAAGTATTAAATGCCATTGCAGCAAGTATTCCAAACTTGATTGGTGGATCTGCTGATCTTTCGCCCTCTACAGATACAACCCTTAATGGATTTGATTCATTTACACAAGCAAGTTATGGTGGAAGAAATTTTCATTTTGGTATTCGTGAACATGCGATGGGATCAGCATTGAACGGGATGGCGCTAACAAAAGGTGTAATTCCTTACGGAGCTACTTTTCTTATATTTTCTGAATACATGAGGCCGCCGATAAGGTTAGCGGCTATCATGAAAATTCGATCCATATTTGTGTATACACATGATAGTATTGGTTTGGGAGAAGATGGTACTACACATCAACCTGTAGAACAATTAATTTCACTGCGGTCAATTCCAAATATTACACTAATAAGGCCGGCAGATGCCAATGAAACAGCACAGGCATGGCGGGTAGCGTTGGAACATACAACCGGGCCAGTAGTATTGGTTTTTACCCGGCAAGGATTACCTGTTATCGACCAGTCAAAATTTGGCAAAGCAACCGAGCTTGAAAAAGGAGCCTATATCTTATCAGATTCTTTTTTGGAGCCACAAATAATTTTAATCGCTACAGGTT
>JAYWAU010000121.1:0-6126 GCA_043782265.1 Ferruginibacter sp.
CTGTCAATGGCTTTTAATACATTTTTATAATTCAGCAGTGGTTCACCCATGCCCATAAAAACTACGTTCGATAATTTTTTATCAAAGGTTTTTTCTGATTGCTGGTTAAGCAAAGCTACCTGGTTATAAATTTCATCGTAATCCAGGTTTCTTTTTCTTTCCATGGTACCAGTAGCACAAAACTTGCAGCTAAGACTGCAACCGATTTGCGACGAAACACAAGCTGTATTTCTTTTTTCAGTAGGTATCAGCACACCTTCAATCATGTGTCCATCAAAGGTTTTAAACCTCGATTTAACAGTACCGTCACTGCTTATCTGCGTAGCATTAACGCTGAGTGCCGGTAAGGTAAATTTTTCTGATATTTTAAGACGTAATTCCTTAGAAAGGTCAGTCATTTCTTCAAAACTTTGGGCTCCTCTTTTCCATATCCATTCATGCACCTGTTTGGTACGGAATTTTTTTTCGCCGATAGATGCAAAATAGGTCACTAATTCCTCCAAACTCAGGTGGCGTATGTTTTGTTTAACTGCTGTCATTTTGCAAAGATACCGTAACTAAATTTATTGCTGTTTTGTAGAGGAAAGAACTTCCTTTTGTTAGTGTACAACAACTTAAAAATATCGATGATGACTTTTATAGTATTAGACTTACAATTTTTGAAGTGATTTTCTCACTAATCTGTAATTAATAGCGATAGATAAAACGAGCAGCACAACTGCAATTATAATTACTGTCCAGTCAATAAAAAATGATAATTCTTCCCGGGCGGGCATTACAAAATGTTGAAAACCCCAATGCAATAATTGGGTTAAAAAAACTGCAACAACTATAATGGTGATATAAACAGGGATCCATTTTTTGGCTACCGTTTTACTGAGCCATTGCGGCGAATACCCCAATGTGAGTAATAGTTGCAGGTTGTCCTTGCTTTTAGCAATCATCAGTTGTAAATAAAAAGAAAACAATACCAGGGCCAGTAAAATAACCAGCACCCCAAAACCTGCCAACCCGCTTACGATTGATTGCAACACGCCTTTAACCCGGCCGAATTTTGTTTTGTCTTTGTTTACATGAAATTCTTTTTGTGACAGGTAGCTTAGCAAGTCGGGATTATTGGCATCTTTTGTTTTAATGAATACCCTGGAGGCTTTTGCATTTGCTTCTTCTTCCAGGTCTTTGTTTTGTTTTTCGAGAAAACTTTCAGGAACCAATACACTGTTTATCCGGTCGCTGAAGGCAACTATTTTTGCCCTGTATTGCCGTTCGCCTTTGTGCCCTGAGCACCGCAAAAATATGGGCAGAGAAGTGGCCGTTTTTTCGGATAACTGGGGCAAGTCCCAACTGGGAGCAAACACATTGTACATCTCTAAAAAATCGGTCGAAAAAATAACGGGAACTACAGCATCGCCTTCTCTCCACTGAAAACTTTCCGGTACGGTATCAATAAAATTGGTGTTGATGGCTTCTACAAAAATATCAGTGCTGAAAGGAATCATATCACCGGCACCAGCGGTTACTTTAAAGGCATTGGCTTTTAAAGGTGCTACATCTTCTATAAACAACTGGGTTTTTAAACCGCTGATTTCTGCATCGGTAAAGCGATTGTCTTTACCCATGTTTTCATTGGTGATTGTCTTTGTAATCGAGATAAAATCAGCGCCATTTTTACGGGTATTTTTATCCCTTATTAAATGGTTGATGTTGTGATACATTTGAATGGAGCTCAGTAATAACAATACCCCCACACCCAAGCCAATATAACTCAACCACCGGCTTGCCTTGTTTTGACCTGCCGATAAAAAGGGAGCGATATTTTTGTAAGAGAGCACTATTAATGGATAATTTTTAATTAATAATTGATAATTTTTTAAGGTCTGTTTGTCTTCATATACTGCATTAAATACTTACATTTTACAGATACAAAATCCTTTCTGCTTTAAAATAATCTATCTTTTTTAAGTCGGTTAAAATGATGGCTGCGTTTCTTTCGGCCGCTTCCTCTTCCATCAGTTGCATGGCTATTTGCCGGTTGTTTTCATCCAGATGACTAAATGGTTCATCCAGCAATAAAAAATCAAATGGTTGTTGAAGCGCCCGGATAATGGCAATGCGTTGCTGCTCGCCATAACTACAGGTGTTACACAATTTTTCCAGTTTGCTTTCTATTCCCAATCGCTTTGCCATCGCTGCTATCCTGCTTTCTTTATGGTAAGGAGAGAGCAATCTTTTTATCTCCAGGTTTTGCAAAACAGTTTGTTCGGTAAACAACCGCAGATCCTGAAAAATAATACTGATGTATTGTTGCCGCCAGGTAGAAAATTTTTCTGCATCAAAATTTTTGATATTATTGTTATCATACAAAATGTTGCCGGAATAATCTTTTCTGAGACCGTATAAAAAATGGATGAAAGAAGTTTTGCCACTACCGCTTGGTGCAACTATGTGTATATTTTCTCCCTTGTTAAAAGAAATGTTTTGATTCCACAATTGTGAACCATCCGCTTTACCGGCTTCAAAAAAAACAGGCACAACTTGTTGCAGGGAAATTTGCATGTAGATAGAAATAAGAAAACAGCCAATCCATTGTTTGAATTGGCTGCTATTTATAAACTTGTTATTTTCTTTTTGCAGGAGGAGCCGGTGCTATTGTATCTATTGCAGGTGCAATATTTTCCATGCCTGCCATTTCGGCTTTTCTTTTTTCTTTTTGCACTTTGTACACTTCGCCAAGTTTAGCCACGTACTGGTTTAATTGTTTAAGGCTGTTGGTAGTTTTATCCATCAGGTTTACTTCTACTGTTTGTGTAATGCCCCCGTCTGTAAAATCACCACCTTTCATCAATATATTATCCCACAGTTTTAAAGAGGCATCGTATGCAATTTTAGCGCTGCTGTCTTTGGTTGCCTGCTTTTCAAAAGTTTTTAACAGCAATTGCAGGTTAAGGTATCCTCCGAATGCCTGGCCATTTATTTTACTGATAAAATCAAAACTGGTATTGGTACCTGCAAGATATTTATCTGCATTTTCTTTGCTGTTGGCAATGGTAAAATAAGTGCCATTGCTACTGTAAGCAAACGGAACTTTACTGCTGTCGCCGAGCTCTTTTGAGCCTAATTTTTTGCCTGCATTAATGAGTTTATTAAAAGCGTCCTTATCGCCAATGGAAGTTGCAAAAACAAAATTAAATTCAGGTTTTTCTCTGGGTGAAGAAAATTCATCCTGGCCGGGAAAATTATATTTCACACTGTCTGTTTTAATAGTAAGATCAGATACACCAAACAAAACATCTCCCTTATTTGCTTTTATAAAATCATCCATGGTAAAACCAACATAAGTAAGTCCCATATTGGCAATGCCATCAAGGTTGGTCATTTTCAGTAATTCCCTGATCCCTTCCGGTTTAAAATTAAGCGCCATCAGTCCAATCACATCTTTCCCGGGCATGCGTTTGATCATATCTTCGCTTATTTTTCCACCACTGTATTTTTTGTAAATAGCTGTTAATTCTTCACCTACATAACTTTTGAAATTGGTGGTTATTTTGCCATTGTCAAAATTAATGGTGGCAGTGGTAAGACTTCCCTTGTAAAATTTCTCCATGTTAACCATTGCCATCATTGGATTTGATAAAGCACCCTTAGAAAGTTCTTCTGTGTTCATCCAGAAATGAATGTCACCGGTTTCTTTCAGCAACTTACTGAATTTTTCATTTTTCGCCAGGCTGTTATCTTCCTTTAAAGCAAAGATAGCTTTGCAGGCGGCGCCAATATCTCTTGGTTTTACGGGTGCCACATCAATTGAATCCTGTTGCATTCTTTTTGATAAGGCGTCCAGCTGGTTCATTTGAGGAGCATCAAAAAGGTATACAAATTTATCTTTGGTAAAACCCACACACAGGGGTGATTTATTGATGAAATTCACGCCATCCTTTTCACTCTCGGTGCCATTTTCAGTAACCTGTTTATTAAAGATTTTAAAAAGATTTTCATCTTTTATGGTTCCTTCAAAAACAACGTAACCGCCGAGGCTGTCTTTTTGTGCAAAAAACAACAGATCGCTTTTGCTGTCAATGCCGGCACTGTCAGGATTGTTTAAGATTGCTTTCATGGCCGCAGGTATGCTGCTGTCGCCATAGGCTTCCTTGAAAAGCCGGTTCTGTTTAATTTCTTCCCAAGGTAGTTTGGCAGACAAAGATTTTCCATCTACATGGACCACGATCGCTGCTTCTTTGGGAATTAATTTGCCGAGTGTATTTGACTGGGTGCAGGAAGCAAAAAGAACCACTGTTGCTACCACAAGCAGATTGCGAAAACGTGTTTGCATAAATTGTTTTTTATTAGTGCGGAAATTTATTATTAGTAACCTTGTTTATTTGTTAAAAAAGTCAAACAGTTTTTCAAATATCACCACCTCCTGCAAACCTGTTGTAAGATCTTTTACCAGGCAATAATTTTGCTCTATTTCTTTGCTACCAATAATTACAGCATACCTGATCTTCTTTTTTTCTGCATAGCTGAACTGCTTATTTATTTTGGAAGATTCATGGTATAGTTCGCACGAAACGCCTTTGCCCCGCAATTGTTGCATAATAGTAAAAGCAAAATTACTTTCTGTTTCTCCCATGTTAAAGAAGAGGGCCGTAGTACCAGCCTGTACTTCTGTTGGAAATAGTTTCATCTCTTCCAGCACGTCATAAATCCTGTCTACACCAAAACTTATTCCCACACCCGGAATACCCGGTACATCAAACAATCCTGTAAGATCATCATACCTTCCGCCACCTCCAATGCTGCCCATTTTTACTTCTGCAGGGGCTTTGGCTTCTAAAATAATTCCCGTGTAATAATTTAATCCCCTTGCCAGCGTAAAATCAATTTGTAAACTTGTGTTTCCTGCCTGCCTGTAAACATAGGTAATTTCGGCGATTCCTTTTTTGCCGATTTCAATATGGCCAATCAATGCAGTAATCTGTTCAAGTTTTTCTTCGTTGCTGCCGGTAATCAATAAATATTTTTCAATAATGCTGATCTGTTCCTGGTTTAGTTCCCGTTGCAGCAACTCTTCTTTTACTTTTTCTAAACCAATCTTATCAAGCTTATCAATGGCAATGGTAATATCAGTCAGCTTGGATGCCCCGCCACACAATATGGACAGGGCAGTTAAAATTTTACGGCTGTTTATTTTTAATTCGTACGCAATTAATCCGAGTTGTATAAATACTTCATGATAAATATTACAAAGTTCGACTTCATTTAACAAGGCCATACTTCCCACCACGTCTGCATCACATTGTGTAAACTCACGGTAGCGCCCTTTTTGTGGCCTGTCGGCACGCCAAACCGGTTGCACTTGGTAACGCCTGTAGGGGAAGGTTAATTTCCCATGGTTCATGGCTACGTGGCGGGCAAACGGAATGGTGAGGTCATATTTCAGCGCTCTTTCAGTAAGGTCGCTGCTGCTTTTTCCTTCCAGTACTTTTTCAAAACCGGCTTTTGATTTGTCTATATTTTTTGGATCATTAATGCCGTTGTTGAGGATCTTAAAAATAAGTTTGTCTCCTTCCTCACCGTACTTACCCATTAAGGTATCTAAATTTTCCATCGCCGGTGTTTCCAGCGGTTCAAATCCATAGCGTTCAAAAATATTTTTGATGGTTCCTAAAATATAGTTGCGTTTGCGTACAACATCTGCAGCAAAATCCCTGGTGCCCTGTGGCAAAGATGGTTTGGCCATAATGGGTTAAAATTATTTTATTTCCAGCAAAGCAAATTAAAAATTGTCTGTTTTTTGCTGAGATGTGCCGGGCTTTATATAGCAATGCATAAAGCACAAAACTTTAATTGCATGAAATGCTTTTTATTTATTGTAATTTTTTATCAATACTTCACAGGCATTTTCTAACAGATCAAATACCTCATAATATCCAGCCTCGGGGCCATACCATGGGTCAGGTACATCCCTGTTTTCTCCCGGATGAACAACATTTAATATCAGCTCAACTTTTTCGGGGTTAAATTTATTGCCACTTATTTGTTTCATCTCTTCTACAACATCGGCTGCCATGGCATAGATTTTATCAAAGCGATCAAAGTCTGCAGGTACAAAACGACGGCATAGTTGTT
>JAYWAU010000122.1:0-6089 GCA_043782265.1 Ferruginibacter sp.
GTATTCGTATGTAGGAAAGAATTGTTTTAAAACAAGAAAAATAAAACCAACAGAAAAAATAATAACGGGAATAAAAGAATGATGATGCTTGATATATCCATGAAACAGCGAATAAGAACCTACAGTAAATGCCAATGCTATCATTCCCCATTCAAAAAATAAATTGTGAATAATATTGATACCCAATATAGGCAAAGAACTAAGCATAATTGGTAATAAAGCACAATGAATAGCGCACGCTATAGATGTACCAATACCCATCCCATCCCAGTTTATTTTTATATTCATAATTAAAGTCTACAAAGATAGTATATTTGCAATAACGTTGCAAGTTTTAATAGTTGTCAAAAGACGTAAACAGCCCTACATTAGCAATTTGTTTGGCTGTAACTTTGTAAAAAATTACAAGATGAATAAAAAATGGCTTTGGTATGTAGGATTCTTTATTTTGCTTTTTGGCGGATATTTTATTTATGTATTTAGTCAAACGGATATTTCCCGGTCCAGCCTGCCCATAATCAATAATAATGTACAGCCCTTTTCATTTACTAATCAAAATAGTAAAACAATTACTGAAAAAGATGTAGATGGCAAAGTGTATGTTGCAGAGTTCTTCTTTACAACCTGTAAAGGTATTTGCCCAAAGATGAATGCTAATATGCGCAGGGTATATGATGCTTATAAAACTGATAGTAACTTCATGATTATTTCGCATACCTGTATGCCTGAAACAGATTCGGTACCACTGTTAAAAAAATATGAAGCCAAAATGCTAAACGGTAAATTGGAAAAGAATGTGGACGGTTCTTTTAAAATTAATTATGATACAGCAACAGGTAGTAAAAAAGCACCGGACAATCCTAATTGGCTTTTTGTTACGGGTAGTAAAACTGCCTTGTACGATATAGCACGTAATGGCTATTTAATCGACAACAATAAACCAGATTCATCTCAAAATATTGCAGACCAATTTATACATACTCAATTATTTGCCCTGGTTGATAAACAGACCAATGTGAGAGGGATTTATGATGGTTTGAAGGAAGATGAAATGGAAAAATTATTAAAAGATATACAAGGGCTGTTAAAAGAAAAGCACCAGAACAGGGCATTAAAAGGATATTGATGGTTGTTAATGACGCTTAAAATCAGCCTAAAAAAGTTAAAACTTAAAATACAATGGAAGCGCTACTCGACATTTTAAAAAAGAATCAACTTAGTGTAACCGACGGGCGTAAAAAAATATTAGAACTTTTTTTACATAGTAATGGAGCCCTTGCACATGCTGATATTGAAAAAAATACGGGCGAAAATTTCGATCGTGTAACTGTATACCGAACGCTTCAAACCTTTGTTGATAAAGGAATTATTCATGTTATCCCTACTATAGATAACTCTATTTTATATGCCCTTTGTAAAGACAATTGCGAAGCTGGTCATCATCATGATGACCATGTACATTTTGTTTGTGAAGATTGCAATAAAACTATTTGTCTGGATGAAGTGACTGTGCCAATTGTAAAACTGCCCAAAGGCTTTAAACCAAAAAATGCAGCCATGGTAGTAAACGGCATTTGTGACGATTGCCAGTAAATTAGTGAATCGTGAAGCCCGACCTGAATGAATTAAACTTTTAAGCTAAGCAATACTATCCATCTGCTCTTTTACAAATTCCATCAACACTTTTATTTGCTCTGGTGAAAAATCAAATTTTAATCCGGCAGTTTTATACAGATCCGGCAAAGTTTGAGTAGCACCCAAATTTAATGCAGTACAATAATTATCCAATGCTTTTTGTTTGTCGTTTTTAAATTGCATCCACATTCCGATAGCACCCAACTGTGCAATACCATACTCAATGTAATAAAACGGAACTTCAAATAGATGCAGTTGGCGTTGCCACATATTACTGCGATAATTTTCAAGGCCGCTGTAATCAATTACACTGTCCTGAAATTCAAGCAAAATTGCATTCCAGTTATTAATTCTTTCGGCTGTAGTATGTTGTGGGTTTTCGTATACCCAATGTTGAAATTTATCAATAACCGCAATCCATGGAAAAATAGTTATTACTCTTTCAAGCTGGTGTTCTTTGGCTCTTGTAAGTTCTTCTTTATTACTGAAAAATACTTCCCAATGATCCATACTAAAAAGTTCCATGGCCATACTTGCCACTTCAGCAATTTCCATTGGATATTCTTTAAAGCCCGATAGTTCTAAAGGATGTGCTAAAAATGAATGAACCGCATGGCCACCTTCATGCACCATGGTTGTTACATCATTCATCTGGCCGGAAGCATTCATAAAAATAAAAGGGGCGCCACTTTCAGCAAGCGGACAGTTATAGCCGCCTGGTGCTTTACCTATCCTGCTTTCAAGATCAAGGTGTTTTAATTCCTGCATTTTTTTAAGGCAATCACCAAAGAAAGGCCGCAGTTTTGTAAAACATTCAATTGATTTATTAATCAATTCTTCGCTTGCTTTAAAAGGTCTGAGGGGACCAATTCCTTCTGGCTCTGCATCCAAATCCCAGGGACGTAAAACTGCCAGACCTAATTTTTCTTTTTTCTTTTGATAAATGATATTTACCAATGGCAATACATGTTGCTTTACCGCTTCATGAAAAGCAAAACAATCTTCTTTAGTGTAATCAAATCTTCCTAATTCTTTAAAACGAAAATCACGATAATTGGTAAAACCTGCGTTGATGGCTTGCTGGTTGCGTTTTTGGATTAACTGGTTATACAATTCGCTCAGCGATGCTTTATCTTCCAATCTTCTCTCCTGAATTTTTCTATAGGCTTCTTCTCTTAAATTTCTGTCATTGCTTTCCAGGAATTTAGATGCCTGTTGAAGTGTATATTCCTGTCCATTAATTGAAACCGTCATCTTGCCGGTAATTACACCATACTGTTGTTGCATTACAGATAATTCAGCCTGCAACGGAATATTTTCTGCCCTGAATAATTCAATACTTTTGCGTAAGCTGCGCAGATAAGTAAAATACTTTTTAGTATCTAAATCTGCTGCCAGTGGATGATTGAGGAGTTTTTTATTCAATGCGTCACTGTACGGTTCAATATTTGGCTGAATTTCCATACAGAAAAAATTAAAGGCATCTTCCAATGCTTTATTTTCTGTATCGCAAGTCATTTTTATTTGTCGCCAGCAAGCATCTTCACTAACCACGGCCTCCAGCTCACTTTGGTCTTTCAGCCACTGTTCAAGCGTTTGCTGTGTATCGATATTTCTACTCAATAATTCTTTAAAAAATGGTTCCAGGTTTTGCCAGTTGGTAACTTCAAAATTATCAGGAACAAAATGCCTGGGAGTTTTTTGTATAGCTGCGGTGTACATGAAAACAATTTTTGGGAGATTATATTAAGGCAAATTTCTTTTACAACGAAAAGAAATTTGCCTTTTGAATATTGTCTTATTACCCGCTGATGCGGATTAGTGACCACAGATTAGGCCATCTTTCTTGGAGAATTTATTTTTTTAGGGGGTGCAGCTTTTACGCTTACCTGTTTTGTTTCTGGTGCTTTTGCTTTTGGTGTGGCTACTTCGTGTGCGGCACCATCCTGCTCGGGATTTTCTGAAAGTTTAATTTCCACATTATTGGTTTTCAACAAATCAAACCACCGGATCATTTTTTTCATATCGCTGTTGTACACCCTTTCAAAATCCATATCCGGGTAAACTTTTTCAAAATAGGCCTTGATTGCTTTTGTATCTGCTTTTGCATCCGGTAATTTTTCAGTACTGGTCTGCATGGCAGTAAACACCTCTACTAAGTTCACGTTATCTTTTACTGTAAACACTTCAATGCTTTCCAGGTGCGAAAAATTATGCAAACGGGTACTTACAAATTTGGTGCTTTTATCTTCCAATGACTTTACAACGCCGCCATCTGCTTTTGAAGACATTAATTCGAATAAACCGCCTAAGCCGGTTACTGAAACGAGTCTGTTATAATCCATAACTGTATTTTTTTTAGGCATCAAAGATAAACTACTGTGTTCATTAGCGCACTTGTTAATAAAAAAATATGGCTAAAGTTTTTGAATCGCACCACGGAATTATTAATAGAAAAGAAACCTATTTCCTATGAACTTGTATTTAAAGCTCTTTTTACAGATGTAGATGCAGCCATTTTTTACTTTTACATCATTTAAAAATAAAAGTTAAAATTTTCGCCTGATTTTTTTTCTTATGTCGTCTTATTCAGGAAATACCCACTCATGCTAAAAATTTCAGGATTCCTCCTGCTTTTTAATTTTGCTGCAATAATAACCTCTGCGCAAAATGCAGGAATTAAAGGTATAGTTACTGATAGTAAAGACAGGACACCGTTAACAGGCGCAACTGTATCTATTTACTTGCAAAATGACTCCACAAAAAAAGATATACAAACAACATTAACCAATGTAACAGGCGGATTTGAATTAACAGGCATTGCTGCCGGTAGTTATTTTTTTGAGATAAGTTCTATCGGATATCAAAATTTAAAAAGACCTGCCATACTTAAAGATAGCATTAAGGATATAGGAATACTGAGTTTTACAAAGCAGGGAAAAGACCTGGCAGATGTAACCATTATTTCAACAGCTCCCCCGGTAACACAAAAAGGCGATACTACTCAATTTAGTGCTAATCAATACAAAGTTAACCCCGATGCAACCACGGAGGACTTGGTTAAAAAAATGCCGGGAATTACTGTGGCTAAGGATGGAACAGTAACAGCACAAGGGGAACAGGTAAAAAAAATAACCATTGATGGAAAAGATTTTTTTGGGGATGACGCATCAGCCGCATTAAAAAATTTACCGTCGGAAGTAGTTGATAAAATACAGGTTTTTGATAAACTAAGCGATCAGGCCCAGCTTACAGGTTTTGATGATGGTAATTCTGTTAAAGCAATGAACATTACAACTAAATCGGGAATTAAAAATAGCCAGTTTGGCAGGGCCTACGAAGGTTATGGAACAGACGACCGTTATGCTGCCGGGGGAAATATTAGTTTTTTTAATGGCAACAGGCGTATTTCTCTAGTAGGAAATTTTAACAACATCAATCAACAAAATTTCGGTTCGCAGGATTTATTGGGTGTTAGCAGCAATACTGGTGGCAATCGTGGCGGCGGAGGCAGGGGCGGCGGAGCCAATACGGATAACTTTACGGTTGGCCAGGCAAACGGCATTAGTAAAACAAATGCTTTTGGTATAAACTACAGTAACCAGCTTGGCAAAAAACTCACTATAACTGCCAGCTATTTTTTTAACAACAGTCATAATACCAATGAATCGGTTATAAATACCGAAACATTTTCTACACCTAAAAATCTTTTTAGTACACAAAAAAGTAATACGGTAACAGACAATACAAATCATCGCATTAACCTTCGCCTGGAATATAAAATAGATTCATCTAATTCTATTTTTATCATACCAACCATTAATTTTCAAAATAACAATTCTACCACATTAGCTGCATTGCAAAACTTTTATGGCACCAACGATTCTGTAAATACCTCTTTAAACAGGAATACATCAGACAGGCAAGGGTATAATATCAGGAACAATGTTATGTATCGCCATTCCTTTGCAAAAAGAGGCCGTACAATTTCAGTAGGTTTAAATACAACGTTTACAAAAAATAATGGCACTAGTATTACGGATAATGAATACCGCTTTTTTAAAAATGGTTTTGTAACTGATTCATTGCAGCAGCAATTGTATGATAATACAACCAATGGTCACACAATCGGCGGAAGTATTGCGTACACTGAACCGGTGGGTAAAAAGGCACAAATTCAAATAGACTATAATCCTTCCATACAAAAAAACAAAGCCAACCAGGAGGCGTTTTCATACGACGGACAAAAATATTCCATGTTTGATTCCACGCTGTCAAACAAATTTGATAATACGGTTACCACCAATAATGCGGGTATTAATTATCGTTATTCAAAAAGCAGGGATGAGCAATTATCGTTTGGTGCCAATATTCAAAATGCCAAATTGGAGAGCCAGCGGATTTTTCCTGTTGCATCATCAGTTAACCAATCTTTTTTTAGTGTATTACCCAAT
>JAYWAU010000123.1:0-6073 GCA_043782265.1 Ferruginibacter sp.
CAACCGCATGCGTTTTTCTGTTTCCCGGCAGGATATACCTGCATCCACCAATACCGCTTCGGTATCGTTAGCTATATAATAACAATTACCATTGCTGCCTGAATTTAGTGAGGTGATAAATAGCGCCATAACAACTACAAAGAAAACAATTTTCAATGGTACAATTTTTAATAATTGTGTTATTAACCATAAAATTTATGAAGTACCTTTAGGAATACTTAAAATGCCAGCCATGCAAATAAATACAGTTACCATAATTGGCTCTTCCGGTATGATAGGCAGTTACCTCTTTAACTTGTTGCTGCAAGACAAGAGCTTTGAAACCATTCGCCTGGTTGTTCGGCACAATGTCTCCAAATCCACGCCCAATATGGAAGTAAAATTAATTGACTTCGAAGATGGGGAAGCATTTAAAAATGCCATTGCCGGAAGCGATGTTGTATTTTGTTGCATTGGCACAACTCAAAAAAATGTAAAAGGAAATAAAGACTTATATAGAAAAATTGATTACGACATTCCTGTGAATGCGGCCCGCTATTGCAAGGAAACCCATTGCGAAAAATTTGCGATCGTTAGTGCTGTTGGTGCCAATAGCAAAAGCCATAATTTTTATTTACGGCTTAAAGGCGAAGTGGAAGATGCCATCAAAGCAAGTGGCATTAAAGCCGTTCATATTATGCAGCCGTCTATGTTGTTAGGTTTTAGAAACGAAAAAAGAAGGGGTGAATCTTTCTTCCAGGGAATAATGAAATTTTTCTCTTTTGCATTGGTTGGCAAGGGGCAAAAATATAAATCCATACATGGCAAAGTCTTGGCGCAGGCAATGGTAAATGCAGCAAAAAAAAATGTGGAAGGCAACTTCACTTATCAATATAATGACATTGTACAATTGGCACATCCTGTTATCGCCTAGACGTCTTTTAAGAATTGCACGATTTTTTTCACAAATTACACGAATTAACAAACAAGTATTTGCATCAATCCGTGTAATTATTGGAATAAAATAATTAGTATTTAAACACTTTCCCCCCAACCATTACCTGCTGTGTGGCTTCATCAAAAGTTGCTTTTTGGCCGGTGTGTACTGCTGCATTAGTCATGATGTTGGCTATGGCATGATAGTACCCAGCCTCAATAGGCGCATTGGGTTGCTTGCGGGCTTTCACACTTTCCATCCAGTTGCGCATGTGGGCTATTGTCAGCGTATCACCTCCTGTATTGGCAGAGGCTGCTACAGCAATACTTTCTTTTACTAAATCCATTTCAGGCAACAGGTTTGGCTGTAAATTCATTTCATCTGCAAAACGTTTTTCCAGACCGCCAACAGGTGATATTTTATTGGTGTTCAAATTCATTTCGCCGCCATTGGAATAATACATTTCTGCAGGATGCTCATCGCCATTGTGCATGCGTGAAGAAAAAACCACCTGAAAACCTGTGGAAGGATCATTTGTAGGACCGTAATCAAAAACAGCTGTGGTAGTATCCCAGTTACGGCGACCATCTTTCCATTGATAAATACCACCGTTGGCAACCACACTTCTTGGATGTTGCAAACCGGTAAACCAATGCACCGTATCAATCTGGTGGCTCATCCATTGCCCCGGCATACCGGAAGAGTAAGGCCAAAACAAACGAAACTCCAAATACTTGCGGGGATCCCATGCTTCAAAAGGGCGGTTGATTAAAAAACGTTTCCAGTCCGTATCTTCTTCTCTTATTTTTTGCACCTGTGCAGGCCTGCGCCAGCGTCCAGGCTGGTTTACATTCCAGGTAAGTTCTACCATTGTGATAGGGCCAAATTTTCCCTGCTGTATAAAATTAGCCGCGGCCTGGTAGTTGGTACCACTGCGGCGTTGCGAACCTATCTGTACAATTTTCCCCGAAGCCTTTACGCCTTTTAAAGTGGCAATAGCATCATCCATTGTTTCGGCAAAAGGTTTTTCTGTGTAGGTATCACAACCTCCGTTCACTGCTTCCAATGTGTGGTAAGCATGTTGAAAATCTGCCGTACTGATGATTACGGCATCCACCGTTTTGCTGTTGTACAAGGCTTCATTATTGATGTACTGTTTTACGGCATGCCCCATTTTTTGCGCCAATAAATTACTGCCATCTTCACGGCGTATCTTCCAAATATCCGACACAGCTACAATATCAAAATTCAGTTCTTTATAACTATTCATAAATGCAGGCAGTAACGAACTTCTAAAACGATCGCTGTACCCAACTATACCAACCTGCACCCGGTCGTTGGCTCCTAAAATACGGCCATAACTTTTTGCACTAAAAGCAAGTGACCCAAGATAAACGCCGGCAGCGGCTTTGGTTGATTGTTGTATAAAATCTCTTCTTGAAGACATGGTTAATTTCAATTTATAAATGAAGAAATATTTTTGTCCGGGCTAAACAACTTTGTGGTACATCGTTGCATCGCCCTCTTTTACTTTTTAAGCTTTGTGGTGCATGTCTTCAATTCGTAATGGCATTCTTATATCGTCAACCCTGCAATTGTCTAAACCATGATTTTTATGATTCATTTGATTTTTATGAACAATAAAATCAGCATTGAATAATCAAAGCAATCATAAAAATCAATTAGATTATAGTTCACACAATTACTTAAATTCCTGAATTTTTATACTCCTGTACGACACTGCATCCCCATGATCCTGTATTAAAATATGTCCCTTATCCGCCATCCCAAAATTGGGCCATTTCTCATATTTACTTCTTGCCACCAATGCATAATAATAACCTGTGCCACGCTGGTATTCCAACACTTTCCACCCGTTTAACCAATGCTCAATGCGATTATCAGGATAAACCACAATCATGCACCTGTTCCATTCGCCAATCGGTCTTCTTGCCCGTGGCTCTCTTGATGAAGGTATCAGGTCGTACAAAGATGCAAGTGTACGGTTACCAACTACGCCCAGTTTTGCATCCGGATGTTTGGCATCATCCAGCACCTGGTACTCCAGGCCAATGGAAGAACCTTCCGTACTCTCATTTTCTGTTACAAAATATTTCACGCCGCTGTTGGCACCTTCGGTCAATTTAAAATCGAACTGGCAAATAAAAGCACCATACAATTTATCCGTGACAATGTCCCCGCCATTGGCAGCTTCTTTACCAGCAGAGGATAGCACACTTAACACATTGTCTTTTATCTCCCACCCGCTTTCCGGAAATTTATCTTTATGAGCTCCCCGCCATCCATTGGTAGTTTTTCCATCCCATAACATGGATACGCCATTTCTTTTTTCCGCTTCAGAAAGATTGTTAGGAATTAGATTAACTACAAAAATATTATTGTAAGGAGATGGTTTCAGGTTATCAGTTTGTATGCGCAGGTTCTTCCAGCGTATCTGCCTGCCTTCATCCCTTTTATCATTAATGGCATGCACCTGCAACGCAATAAAACCTTTTGTTGTCATATCATCTATCACATAGGCAGCAGGTATTCCATTTAGCCATGTTCTGATAGTAGTACCAATACATTCAATGCGGGCATGGTTCCATTGGGCCTGTTTAAGAGCCGGTTTGGCTGTAGGATTTAAATCCAACGGGTACAACCAGTCACGTCGGCCTTCATCGTAAACACCGGCACTCCACCTGCGTTTGCTGGGATCAATTTCATATTGGTAACCATGCACTCTACCATCTTTGTAATCTGCTTTACTTTCGCTGCGAAACTGCACACCGGAGTTCATGGTGCTGTCCACCTTAAAATCAAACTCCAAAATAAAATCACCATAGTCCTTTTCTGTTGCTAAAAAAGAATTGGGCTCATTTAATATAGTAGTTCCAATTATCTCACCCTTTTCAATGGTATATTTTGCCTTTCCATTTAATTGTTTCCAACCGGTGAGGTCTTTGCCGTTAAAAAGATTTTTCCATTGAGTAGATTGAGCGGTAACACTCAAAGTAGCAAATAACAGCAATAAAGCCAACAACCTTTTGTTCATATAGCGTATCGTTAAAAAATGAAGAATTTGTAAACAGACAAATACTAAAGAGGCATCAAGTTAATTAATTCCTGCTATAGTACTGTTAATTTTTTCGCCGGGTAAATTGCGGCAAGCTCTCCGAGACTGGTGAGGTAAAACAATCAGCTGCAACTATTTTACAGGGCAAAAAAAAGCCCCGTTAAAAAACGGGTCTATAACTTAAGTTAAAAGAAATTTATCTATAGCGGCAGCACGGGGCCATAACGTAAATCCTTTCCTGTATTGCCTTTACCGGGAAAAAGAATGTCCGGAGCCGTTTCATAACCTTCGTCAGAAACCCTTACCAGCATGCGCTTTGTTTTAATACAACGGGTTACATATATTATCAATGCAGCTGTACCAATCGCTGCCAATGCCAGGGTTATTTTTGATCTGTTTTTCATGCTGTTATTTTATAAAGTAAAAAAAGTTAATTGGCTAATTTTATTTTAATCAAGTAAACGCATATCAAGTTATATTATGCTGAAATTAATTGACAACCTAAAGTTAAAAAAAGTTGCATACAAAATTAGCTGTTGCCCATCTTTTACAAACATCATACCGTTATATTTAAAGTTAGCTTTTGCTACTACTTAAAAATCCGTTAAAAAAATCATTCACCTGGCAACTTTAATTATTCTTGGGTGTATTAAAATCGTCGCAAAGGTTGCGAATCTTTTTGCAGGGTTATTATTATTCAGCACTAGCTTTCAAAAGGTTGGCAAACCCGAAGTTGGCGACAATTTGAAATATGCGCTCTTTTAATGCTGCATGCCAATAAATAAAATTATAGTTTTGCTTTATAACTTCTCAATGTACACTCATTTCATTTTACTATAGCAATATGCCAACTAACAGAAAAGAAAATATTCTATTGTCGATGGTTCCCCTGCACCGGGCAATGATCAGTTTAGTTTTATCACTGATTGTTTTTTTGCTTATCCGGCAATTTCATTTTAACTGGATGATGAACGGTATGATTTTATGGGATGTATTTGCACTATCGTACATAATTATTTGCTGGTTTGTATTCTTCACAAGTTCCATCAACCACATCACAAAACGGGCACAGTCAGATGATGGCAGCAGCGTATATGTATTTTTTATTGTAGTACTTTCTTCTTTTGCAAGTATGATCACCGTGGCATTGTTGATCATTACAAAAGACGTTGGTGATACAACAAAGGAAATTTATCTGCCCGTAATTATTGGCGGCATGATGCTTTCGTGGATAATGGTACACACTACTTTTTGTTTTCACTATGCCCGCTTATATTATAATGAATATCACAGAAAAAGCCAACATGTTAGCGGACTAAGTTTTCCTGAAGAACAACATCCTGATTACCTCGACTTTGCCTATTTTTCTTTTATCATCGGCATGACGTTCCAGGTTTCTGATGTTGAAATCAATTCCAAAACCATGAGGCGGGTGGCACTGGCACATTCTTTACTTTCCTTTGCACTTAACACTTTTGTGGTGGCGCTCACCATTAATTTAATTGCAGGACTGAAAGGATAAAGACAATCGTAAGTGTCTTATTTTAACCCGATAAAAAACCAATTAAAATCTATTAAACATGTTGTCAAAAGATCCGTTGCATGGCAAAACTTTAGAAGCAATCGTTACAGAACTAGTTGCTCATTTTGGATGGGAAACACTTGGACAACTGATAAAAATTAATTGCTTCAACAGCAACCCCGGCATAAAATCGAGTTTAACATTTTTACGCAAAACACCCTGGGCAAGAAAAAAAGTGGAGGACTTGTATATCAGGATGATTGATAAGAAGCGATAAAAAAATAAATTGTTTGCATTGCAGCATTGCTTATGTTTTACCAGTTGATGGTTTGTTTTTTCTTACAAATAACCTTTAAACCAATGTTACCAAATTATAAACCCACTACGTAAATTTTTATTTAAAATTAGTTTGGGCATCATGCTGCACTTATTTTGAAACCCTTTACTGCAAAGGGTTTTATAGTTTATTTAACTCATTTACCGGCATAAAAGCTACCATAATATGGTTTGCATCAACCAAAAAGCTGCCCTACTTTTACAGTATTAAAACAATTAGTAA
>JAYWAU010000124.1:0-6070 GCA_043782265.1 Ferruginibacter sp.
TCGGCCTTACAAAGAGTCGGTATAAAGTTCGTAAACTCTACGTACGTTAGCCAAAGAATTTAATTCTGTTTCCGGAATAGGGGGAATGACTGCCAACGTAATTTTTTCGCTGAACAATCTTTATGCGGCAAATATACCGGATGATGATTTTAGGGGCTATTTAAAACTGAAGGAAAGGCCACAAAAAAAGGAAGGAGCCTGGTTTATGGGCGAAGAAATTGCAGGAGACTATGGTACTGATAGTGAAATAAAAGAATACACTTGGTTAATAACTTATAATGATACCCTGCCATTTTTATACCTGAACCGTAAAGAATACTTATTGATACAAAAGAAGCGGTTAGAGCAATCATTAAAGGATAATTCCGGCGATAAAGAATACACGAATAAATTTCTAAATAATATAAACGAATATTTGAAAAAGCCGGAAACTGATTTGCGCAAGGACGCTGTTTGCAAGTGGAATGAGGAGGAAAGATTTGAAAGCTTTGCTGAGGAAGGTACCCGTGGCTCTTTTATTGCTGTAAAACCTAATTTGGAATACTACCATAAAAAACTACCCAAATCGTGCCCGCAATTTTTTACTGTGGTGTACACAGTATCTAAGGGCGAGCCGGTATTTGAAGACAATATTGCAGCAATAAAAAAAGTGGTTGATTTTTCAATACTGAAAAATATGTTGGGTAAATAATAAGTAGTGAAAGGAGGAAAAATAAATCGACTTTAAAAAATTACCGGTTTTACAGGATATAAAATACCCAGTGACAAAATTAGTTTTAGCATGAAATGGAAGGTATATTTCCTGGCATTTGAACTTCAATGAATGCCGGTTGTTGAAATTGCTTTATATACCCTGAATAAATCTTTGCAATGAAAAAAATATTTTGCTTACCTGTTCTTTGTATGGTTGCTGCAATAGCCTTTGCTCAAAAAGAGACCTTTGACTTGGTTACTTACGCTCCACCCAAAGATTCTTTTGCTACAGAGTGGAAAAAAGATGTAAGAGAAACGATGATAAGTTATGGTACCACTAATAAAAAAAATAGTAGCTGGTGTCAGGTAAGTATTGTGAAAAGTAATGCCAGCAAGGGAAGTATCGACCTGGATTTTGAAAGTAAATGGAAGGAACTGGTTGTAAAAAATTATAAACCTGCAGATAAAGCACAGGAAAATGGAGTGCAGGATACTGCTGGCTGGAAAATAAAATCAGGCGCTGTAAAATTTACTTTTGATAACAAAGATGCAATGGTGTTGCTTACCACCATGAGTGAGGGCAGTCGTTGTGTAAGTATTGTAGCTGCCACCAATAGCCAGGATTATATAAAAGATATTGAAGCATTGCTGGCATCGGTAGATTTAGCAATGCCAGATACTGTTAGTAAACAAACACAGATAATTAATGAAGATCAAAATTCCATCCTTTGTACATGGGGCGCAAATGCCAGTGATAATTCGAGTTACCGGATGAAAAATGGAGTTATGAATTACATCAGCCGACAGTATACTTTTAATGCAAATGGCGGGTATAGTTTTATTACTAAAACTTTCGACCCATTGATGGAAAAAATGCTGTTGGGTAAAGAAACCGGCACTTATCAAATCAGTGGTAATAATCTTACCATCACGCCCAAAAAAGTGTATTAGAAGGATGGACCAAGAAAAATGGAGCAGACGAATGGGGGCAATTTGTAAATAGCCAAAGCATCGCTCTTGAAAAAACAACATACAAGTTTACCAAATATTATTTTTCCGGCATCCAGGTATGGAACCTCGTACTGCAAGCCAATAAAGAAACAAAACGAGATGGCTATTTTAGCAGTAATGCTACATTCAGCAATGCCTGGTATTATGCACCCATCTCAAAAAATAACCCTAAAATAATAACGCCGCATTAATGGATGCCTTTATCTTTTTTAAATGAAATGAATATGAAAAAACAGTTACTTTTATTTATTCTTCTTGGAAGTTTCAGGATGGTTCATGCGCAGCAAATTGAACATGTTTCAGTTCTCTCTAACCTCAGCGGTGAAAACACACAACTGAGTATTGAAGCATTGTATAATAATCCCAAAGCAATCTTTGTAGCTGTGCCGCTTGATGAAACAAAAAAGCAATTAAAGTATCCGGTAGGCGTGTGGAACAATGGCGTGAATTGTTACATCTTTAATGAAGACAGAAGCCCCATGAAGGAAGGAATAAAATTCAAAGTGATTTATTCCTTGAAACCTGATTCTTCCAGTTTTTTATTTCAGGCAGATCAATACACGTTAAAAGGTGACGTGGCTTACATTGATAAGCCGGCTTTAAATAACAACCCCGGTGCAGTGATACTGGCCTCCATGTCAGAGAATCCATCAGGCGTTTATAATAGGTCTGAAATTGGGTTTAAATACGATGACCAGGTGCAAAAATGGTACGTCTATAATCTCGACAAAACGCCGATTCCGAAAGACCTCGGCATGAACATCATTGTTCAAAAACCAGCATTTATAAAAGCGATCACAAAAACACCTATAATAAAAGATGTACCGCCACTCGTAGTAAAACCAATCATAACAGACGGCGCACTCACTCCGCTAGTTGGTAAAGATGTTGATTTCCCTAACTGGAGTTTTGAGAAAGGACTTGCCGGCTGGACAAAAGAAGGAACAGCGTTTAACAGCCAACCCACCTTTGGCGACAATGTTGCTACTACCCGTATACTTAATCGGATGGAATTGAATAATGGGGGCGTAGGTGGCGATTACTGGAAAGACCAGGGATATGATGTTGGACGGAATGGAAATAACTGGATAGGTACTTATGAAAATAACCCAGGTGGCAGTGGCAGCAGATTCTATCAAACCCAGGGTGATGAGCCAACAGGCATTCTTACATCAGATGAATTTTCTATCACCACAAATAATTGCTATTTCTTAATCGGTGGTGGTGCAGATGCGCAAAACCTTTTTGTCGAATTGCAGATTAAACAAGCAAATGGCAACTGGGTTTCAGCGGCAAAAAAAACGTCCTTCCGAAACAGCGAACTGATGTACCGCGAGCGTTTAGACATCAGCACTTACAAAGACAAAATAGCCCGGATCAGGATCGTTGATAACAGCAGCGGTAACTGGGGGCACATTAATACGGATAATTTTCGTTTCACCAATGATGTACTGGATGGCATTA
Organism: Ferruginibacter sp.; assembly: GCA_043782265.1. Classification (GTDB taxonomy): domain Bacteria; phylum Bacteroidota; class Bacteroidia; order Chitinophagales; family Chitinophagaceae; genus Ferruginibacter. Next base: position 3,169 of record JAYWAU010000124.1, read on the forward strand.
CATTAAAAGATATTGCAACCGGACAAAATTATGAAGTAGATGTAAATACCCCGGTGTGGGGTATTGCAGACACACATGCACATCCTGCACATGAAGAAGGGTTTGGGAAATTGCTGATCACCGGAAAAGCCAATACTTCTCTGGAAGACACATACAGCAATGATCTCTGTATTCGCAATCATGGTGCTCTGGGAACTTTTGTTATGCGTAAACCTTTTATCATGGGGGCAGATGCACATGAGGCAAAAGGCTGGCCGGACTTTATTGACTTCCCCCGTTTCAATTCTAAAACACACCAGCAGCAGCATGTTGAATTTTTAAAACGTGCCTGGCAGGGCGGTATGCGTTTGTTCTGTGCGCTGGCGATTAACAATATGTACGTACCCTCCTTATTTATGGGGCCCGGTAATGATGGAACTCCCTTTGATGATGAAACAGTGCTGATGAAACAGGTTGAGGAGATTAAACAAATGGTTGCACAGAATGCAGACTGGATGGAAATTGCATTAAGCCCCAAAGATGCACGCAGAATTATTTTGCAGGGAAAGATGGCAGTAGTGTTAGGGATTGAAGCAGATAACCTCGGTAATTTTAAAGCGGCTTCTTATAACTGGATAGATAAAAATGCAGGTTCACTCTGGAACAATCCATTGGTAACATTAACTGATGCAAATGCTGATGAATTACTGGATGCTAAACTCACCGATTATCGTTTTAAAGGCATCAGGCAAATTACTTCCATACATTATCTTTCCGGATTGTTTGGAGGTGCGGCAGTGTTTCGTGCAGAGCTGGCAGTGCAACAGGCAGCATTTAATAACAATGTACAAGTGAAAGCCGGAGTGGATAAACGAATTCCTTTTTCACTCTATTCTGACTTTACGATGCTGACTACATTTAGCAACCCACCCATTGCGACAAAAGATGCTTATGGAACTTTGATAAAAAGCTTTGGTGGCGGGCCTACCAATCTTAGCACCATCAACAATGTGGGGCTAACTAATATTGGTAATAAACTGATTCAAAAAATGATGGTGAATGGGTTTATTATTGATGGCGAACACATGGGGTATGAAACCAAAGAAAATGTATTTTCAGTTGCCGGGGCAAGAGGCTACCCCATCATTTCATCTCATACAGATCCGGCGGGGCTCAGCATGAACTGGACGGGTTCTCCGGTTGAATTCAGGGACAATTTCGGATCAAAAGATAACCAGATTTTTAATCAGCAAAATTTTGGTACCACCAACATCCGCAACCTTGCCAATGAATTTGAAATGGCTGATGAACACTTTGCAAAAATCAGCAGCAGTGGCGGAACAGTGGGCGTATTTATGTTGCCTTATTATAAAAATGCCTACGCCGGTTCCCTTGGCGCAGTCGCCAATGATTGCGCTGGCAGCACCAAAACATTTGCACAAATGTATTTGTACAGTGTAGATAAAATGAATTTTAAAGGAGTAGGGCTGGCTTCCGACAGAGGAATGACAGATTTCATTGGTCCAAGATTTGGCCCCAATGCAGCGTATGCCTTAAAAGATGAAAAACTCATTAGCTCAAAAATTGAAAGACGAAAAGACCAGCGACTTGCACAACGTAACGGTGTTCGGTACGATGTGCCCATGTCAAGCTATCATCCTGAATTTTATGAAAACCTTGATATGAAAGGAGGGTTGTTGAGTATCCTCGATGAAATCATCGTTACCTATATGGAAGAAGATGTTTGGAAATTATTGGCAGCTTTGGAAGCAGGCGTTGGAAAAGGAGATTTGCCGCTTAGTCGGGAAGTGCTGCATATAGGACGCATCAAAAACTTTTATGACGGTTTTACTATTACACAACTCGATAATCCAATATTTAAAAATGCAGACTATTTTGAAAGAGCAGCTATGTTTTGTGCAAAAAATAATGTTGAAATAACCACCTTACCTGGCTATAATATATGGCTTCCGTTTGATAAAGATTACATCATGAACCTGCACAATACCATCGTTCCGGTGTTGCAGTCCTGGCAATCCAAATATGGCAACAATCAACCTTTGAGAAGATTTAAAACAGGTAACCGTTATTGGGATTTTAATACAGATGGTATGGCACATTATGGATTGATGCCGGACTTTTTGCAGGATCTCCGGAATATTGGAGTATCGCCAGGAAACCTGACTGTTTTGTTCAGAAGTGCGGAAGATTATATCCAGATGTGGGAGAAAACAGAAAAGGCATCTGGCACAGCAACCGGTATAATAAACCCCGTGCTTCCATCAATAAACCCGGCAGGTCGGGTTAAACCTATCAAAAAAAATATTTATAAACCTATTTTAAACTAGCGGTATTGCTTATTATTATTCAATAGTAGCTGGAATTGCCAGCAAAGGAATTTTGGTATGGTAGCTCATTCGTTTGGTGATGCTGGGATGAAAAATTCTGTCTGCAAAACTTCTTTTGTGGGTAACCATCCCCAAAATATCAATTTCCTGTTGCCTGATGTAATCCTGTAGGGTTTCTTCAAAATTATTGCCAAAAAGATGGGCTATAATAATCGTTTCGTCTTTGTATTTTTCTTTTAACATTTGTTCATAAGCCGGAATGCTGCGGTCATGTTCAAGAAAAGTAAGGGCTTCATCACTCGCTTCATTGGTAAATACTACTACGTGCATTTGCGCCTTAAACAAATCGGCCATTTCAAAAATAACATCCAGCAACGCAGGATCTTTTTCAAAATGATTGGTGGCGAACAGAATTTTCTGCGGTTTTTTCCACGTATATTCCAGCGGTATTGCCAATACAGGTACTTGGCTTTTGCCAATAATATCAGCAGTTTTACTACCCCAGATTTTTTCTTTTAAACTGCTTGCTCCTGTTGTACCCATCACAATCAGGTCAATGTCTTTTTCACGGGTAA
>JAYWAU010000125.1:0-6055 GCA_043782265.1 Ferruginibacter sp.
GGAACAAATGAAACACCTCCATTTATATACAACTCAAGGTTCGGCCAAACTTCTTTAATAGTTCGTTTCCCTTTTATTTCGAGGATGCGTTTTAATAATAAGAGTGTCCAGGTTGGTACGCCGGCAAGTGATGTTACATTTTCTTCAGCAGTGATCGTAGCCAGTTTTTCAATTTTATTTTCCCACTCATCCAACAACGCAATGCTAAGCTCTGGCGTTCTCAACCATTGGCCCCAAAAGGGAGAGTTTTGCATCAAAACAGCGCTTAAGTCGCCATACTGAATGTCATCGTTAACTTGGCTAAGCTGATGAGAGCCACCAATAACAAGGGCTTTACCGGTAAGCAAATCGCTTGAAGGAAAATTTTCATAATAAGTAGTCAAAACATCTTTTGATCCCTTAAAATGGTTATCCGTTAAACTTTCCTCGCTAATGGGTATAAACTTACTTTTTGCTGATGTGGTACCACTGCTTTTTGCAAACCATTTAACCGGCGTGTTCCATAAAATATTTTCTTCACCATTCATCATCCGTTCAATGTACGGTTTCAAATCTTCGTATTCATGAATGGGGATTTTTTTCTTAAAATCCTTTACTGTAAAGAGGTTCGAAAAATGATATTTCTTTCCAAATTCTGTGTATTGTGCTGCGGTTACCAGCTCCTGCAACACCTCCCGCTGACTGGCTACCGGATGGTTACTCCAGTTTTTGATACGCCAAAAACGCATGCGTGCAAGCCGTGAAATGGTGGGGGATAGCAGTTTCATGTAATGGCAAGATAAAAAACTTAAATGACTTATGAAAGCTATTTAAATAATGGGGCGTAATTATAAACAAGCAGCATTATAGCTAAATAATTCAATTTCCGTTTAAATCACCGGGAGCATCCGGAATACTTTCCATAGGTGTATCGTTTTTTGCATCTTCATGCAAATAATCTTTCCTCTTTAATTCAAAGTTTCTTCCAAGATATAATCTTCTTACCTGTTCATCTCCGGCAAGTTCTTCGGCTGTACCATGCTTAAATATTTTTCCGTCAATTAAAAGATAGGCCCTGTCGCAAATAGAAAGCGTTTCATTTACGTTATGGTCGGTAATTAATATACCAATATTCCTAAATTTTAAACGGGCAACGATGGCTTGTATGTCTTCCACGGCAATGGGGTCAACACCAGCAAAGGGCTCATCTAATAAAATAAATTTAGGATCAACAGCCAGTGCCCTCGCTATTTCTGTTCTTCTTCTTTCTCCCCCGCTAAGCGTATCGCCATTATTTTTTCTAACAAGTTGCAGCCTGAATTCATCCAGCAAAACCTCCAGTTTCTCCTTTTGTTCCTGCTTGCTGAGTTTGGTCATTTCAAGTACAGCTTTAATATTATCTTCAACACTTAGTTTTCTAAAAACACTGGCCTCCTGTGGTAAATAACCAATGCCCATTTTTGCCCTTTTGTACATGGGCAATTTGGTTATGTTGATATCATTTAAAAAAACTTCTCCATCATCTGGCTTAACTAAACCAACAACCTGGTAAAAGGAAGTTGTCTTACCTGCGCCGTTGGGTCCCAACAGTCCTACAATTTCTCCTTGCTTTACATTAAAGGAGACCTTATCAACTACGGTACGGCTTCCGTAAATTTTTACCAGGTCTTTTGTATAGATCGTTAAGCTCAAAATGATATGTTTTCAACAAAATTAATGTAAACCAATATATACGTTGTTAGTGATTTATATTTAACAGCAGTTTGTGCTTTATTGCTACTTAAGTAAGTTTGCAGATATTTAGCATATTATGAAAGTTACAGAACACATTACGCAGGCAACAAATACATTGGTTTCTTTTGAAATTTTACCTCCGTTAAAAGGTAAAACCATTCAATCAATTTATAATCACCTTGATCCTTTAATGGAGTTTAAACCTCCGTTTATAAATGTTACTTATCATAGAAGTGAGACTATGTTTAAGAAAAAAGCAGATGGAACATTTGAAAAAGTTGAAGTAAGGAAAAGGCCCGGAACGGTGGCAATTTGCGCAGCAATAAAAAATCATTATAATATTGACACGGTGCCCCATTTAATTTGTGGTGGTTTTAGTAAACGTGATACAGAAGATGCATTGATAGATCTTAATTTTTTGGGGATTGATAATGTATTGGTTTTAAGAGGAGATGCAGCAAAGAACGAAGCAAATTTTGAACCTGAGCCTAATGGACATGCTTATGCTGTTGACCTGTTAAAGCAGGTAGTAAATTTAAAGAATGGCATTTACCAGGAAGAAGATATTAAAAATGGCGGTAAACCAGATTTTTGCATTGGCACAGCAGGTTATCCCGAAAAACATTTCGAAGCGCCGAATCTGGAGACAGACCTGATTCATTTAAAAGAAAAAGTTGATGCAGGGGCTGATTATATTATGACTCAAATGTTTTTTAACAACCAGAAATTTTTTGATTTTGTACAAAGTTGCAGGGCGATGGGAATAAATGTGCCGATCATTCCGGGTCTAAAACCAATTACCAATAAAAAGCAACTCACCATTCTGCCTAAAGTATTTCATGTAGATATACCAACTGATTTATCCAATGCAATAACAACAGCTAAAACAGAAGAAGATGTTGAGCGTATAGGAACCGAATGGCTGGTACAGCAGTCAAAAGAATTAAAAGAATTTGGGGTTCCTGTTTTGCATTATTATACTTTGGGTAAGCCAACAATTATTTATGATGTTGTAAAGCAGATATTATAAAGAGATGGCAGCATAGCCAATTCTACAATTGTTCAACACATAATAATTAAAAATAGTTGAAGGGTTTTCAACACTTTGTTATAATTGTTAAACGATTTTTAAGCATCCTATATTATATTTGTTATTCACCTAAGCTTTACACAACAATATGTTCAATTTAATACTCTTTGGCCCTCCGGGCAGTGGAAAAGGTACACAAAGTGAAAAACTAATTGCCAGGTATGGCTTAAAGCACCTTAGCACAGGAGATTTGTTGAGGAGTGAAATTGCACAGCAAACACCACTTGGTATAGAGGCTAAAAAAATTATGGATAAGGGTCAGTTAGTGCCAGACGAAGTTGTAATTGGTATGATTAGTTCTGCATTAGATGGAAACCTGGATGCAAGAGGGTTTTTATTTGATGGATTTCCCCGAACGGATAAACAGGCAGAAGCGTTAGATAATTTACTGGAGTTAAAAAAGACCTCAATAGCGGTTATGCTTGCGCTGGATGTTACTGAAGAAGAATTGGTAAAACGATTGGTAAAAAGAGGAGAAACAAGCGGCAGAAGTGATGACAATAATGAGGGGGTTATAAGGGCAAGAATTGCAGAGTATCATAGCAAAACAGCTGCTGTAGCAGACTATTACAAAAAATTTGATAAAGTGGTGATGGTAAAAGGAGAAGGTGGTGTTGATGATATTTTTGGAGGTTTGTGTAAGGAGATTGACGAAAGAATTAATTAATCTGTAAGTAACAAGTTTATTAAAAGCAAGCCGGCTGGCTTGCTTTTTGTTTTATAAAACGGCTGGTAAAGTACATTTAAAAAAGCGGTAAAAAATTTTCTATCCCTTAAATCATATGATTCATTGCTAATCAAATAGTATTAATTTACAAAAAACTTGCCATGATAAAGGAAATAAAAGAAGGGTATGTAAAAACAGAAACCCATAAAGGCGTTACAACTATCGAATTTTTTCATCCCAAGAGCAATTCTTTACCAGGCGAAATTTTAGAAGAGCTGGCAAAGGAAATTCACGTTGCCGGTACACATCATGAAACGAAAGTAATTGTACTGAAAAGTGCAGGCGAGAGATCTTTTTGCGCAGGCGCAAGTTTTGTTGAACTGGCTCTTATAAAAAACGAAGCAGAAGGATTGAAGTTTTTTAGTGGCTTTGCCAACGTGATCAATACTATGCGAAAATGTCCCAAATTTATAATTGGAAGGATACAGGGTAAATGTGTTGGAGGTGGTGTGGGGCTGGCAGCGGCAGTTGATTATGCCATTGCATTAAATACCGCAGAAATCAAATTAAGCGAACTGGCCATGGGGCTTGGTCCGTTTGTTATTGGCCCGGTTATAGAAAGAAAGATAGGCAATGCAGCTTTTAGTGCCTTGGCAATAGATGCAGCGATATGGCGCAACAGTGAATGGGCAAAAAGGAAAAATATGTTTGCAGAAGTGCATGAAACGATTGAGAATATGGATGAATCTATCTTTCGTTTGGCCAATCATTTAGCACATAGCAGTCCGCAGGCAATGGCACAAATGAAAAAAATGTTATGGCAGGGAACAGAAAACTGGGATGAATTACTAAAACAAAATGCAGCTATCAGCGGAAAGTTGGCATTGAGTGAATTTACTAAAAATGCCATTGAAAAATTTAAAGCAAAAATATAAAGAGACGGATACAGCATTAAATACCTTTAGAATAAAATGGTGGTTTTTACGGACAAAAACTTTAAGTCTATCTGTGATAACCTGTCGACAGATGATCCAGATCTGGAATCGATCATTCACCAATACGGCTATCCTCCTTTATGGAAAAGAGCTGCCACTTTTGAAACACTGGTACATATTATCCTTGAGCAACAGGTGTCGCTGGCTTCTGCATTGGCAGCACTCAATAAACTCAAAGAAAAGGTTGGCGAAATTACTCCAGTCAATTTATTTTTGTTATCAAATGAAGAATTGAAAGCCTGTTATTTCGGCAGGCAAAAAATTATTTATACCAGGCATTTGGCAAGTGAATTAATAAGCGGTCAGCTAAACCTGGAGGAGTTAAACACAATGGATAATGATACAGTAAGAAGTACGCTTACAAAACTAAAAGGTATCGGCAACTGGAGCGTAGATGTTTATTTGATGATGGTGTTACAACGTTGTGATATATTTCCTTTAGGTGACGTTGCGTTAATTACCAGCATAAAAGAAACCAAAGGATTGTCCAAAGAAACATCAAGAAAAGAAATAGCAATAATTGCAGAAAAGTGGAAACCTTACCAAACTGTTGCAGCATTTATTTTATGGCATAGTTACCTTAGTAAAAGAAAGCGACAGGCTATATAACCAATCGCTTTCTTTCTATACTCATAAATTATGATATTCATACAAAGGATCAATATCCGTGTTGGCCTTCATTTCAAACACCGGATTTATTAAGCCATCCTTTAGCCCATATACCCAGCCATGTAAATCGGGCGCATCTCTTTCTTTCCAGGCTTTTTGAATGATGGATGTTTTGGCAAGGCGTTGTACCTGCTCTACCACGCTTAATTCTGTAAGCCTGTCCGTACGTTGGTTCTCATCACTTATTGCATTCAGTTCATCTCTGTTATGGCGGTAAACATCCTTAATATTTCTAAGCCACATGTTTAATACCTGGCTATAATTTGTGTTGCTCATGGCGGCTTTAACGCCACCGCAACCATAATGGCCACAAACAATTACATGCTTTACCTTTAAATGTACCACGGCGTAATCTAAAACACTCAGCAGGTTTACATCCGTATGTATTACAAGGTTCGCAATATTGCGGTGCACAAAAATTTCTCCAGGCTGGGTATTGGTAATTTCATTTGCCGGCACACGGCTGTCGCTGCAACCGATCCATAAAAATTCGGGGGTTTGTAAATCGGATAATCGTTTAAAATAATCCTGGTCATCTTCCACCCTTTCCTTTGCCCAGGCCTTGTTTTCGAGTAATAATTTTTCGTATGTCTGCATAAAAATTAGTTGAATGTTGCGTTGTTGAATAATAAATGTACTGGTTTGTGCAGGCTCTTTTTAATTTCCACATTGATGTTTTTTAAATGAGCATGTACTATAAAATTATTGATTTCTTCTATCACATCCTTATCAATAAAATCAGCCCTGGTGGCATCAATTAAAACAGAAGCATTCTTTGGCACTTCTTCCAGTTTTTTCTTCACAATTGGTTTATTTAAAAAAGACACATCTTTTCTTAACCGGAAAAGGTATTTGTTATCATCATTTACAATAAACACCGAAGACCGGAAATTGCTGCGGATCATAAAAAACAATCCTACA
>JAYWAU010000126.1:0-6048 GCA_043782265.1 Ferruginibacter sp.
GGTTCCGGAGGTGCTTTTGAAGGAACAGAAACATTGAGGGATGAAGAGTAAAATTTACTATAAATAAATTTTATCGTTTAATAACAGATTTATAAATCCGGAGATGTATTTTAGGTGCGATAAAAATAGTAAGCAGGTAGGGAGGCTTTTTAAATAATGCTGTAAACGTTTCTGAAACTATTCTTCGTTTTGTGTTGGCTTCATTTTTTTCTCTACTACATCTGCCGGATATTTTAATGCAAGTTCACGAATTTCGTAACTGAATTCGGTAAAGGTTTCTTCCCAGCATTTAGCTTCTTCAGGAGTATAGTTGTAAAAGCCATGCGCATTAGCAACACCTTTACCGCCTTCTCTCACAATTTTATCAATGAGTTCGGGCACTTCTGTACTATTATTTAGTGTAGGAAACAAATCTTTCATTACTGTATGATAAGCTGCAACGCCTGTAAGATCCATCCAGCGAAATACACCCACCAGTGTCATCCAATAACCGGTATTATTGCGACAGGCCCGGTCAACATCTTCTATGGTTGCATAATTATTTTCAACCAACCACATTGCTTCCCTGTACATTGAATACATCAGACGGTTAGTAATAAATCCCCTGATATCTTTTCTTACGAGCGTAGGTTCCTTACCCCAATGATGAGAAAGTTGATATAGAAATTCAGCCTTTACCGGGTCACTTAATTCTCCACAAATAATCTCCAAAAATCTTGTGGTGTGCGAAGGCTCCGCCCAATGTAATCCAAAAAAACGGCTTGGAAACTGCGTTAATTTTTGTAAGATGCTAATGGGAATGGCTGATGTATTACTGGTTAAAATAGCCTCACTGCTTATTACCGCTTCAATTTTATTGTACACTGATTTTTTGATATCGGTATTTTCAAGCGTACATTCAATTACCACTTTACACTCTTTCAATAAATTATAATCCTCAGTAATGGTCAATTGCTTTAGAAAATGATCAGGCTCCTTATCAATTAAACCATGCTCTTTTGAATGCAATAAGTGTGTCTGAATTCTTTTATCGGCATGTTGCAGATCGATAGCAACAGGAGCAACAGCAATAACTTCATGGCCCGCCATTATCAAACAGGTGGTAATACTACAACCCATTAATCCCAGGCCAACAACACCAACCTTGGTTGTACTTATGTCAGTTATTGTATCCATTACTTTACTTTTTTACCGTTGGTTAAAATTTATTACTGCGAGAAGCCTTCTCTCGATATGATCAAAATAGTATGATCCTAAAGTATTATTTTGAACATATCTGCATTAACATATCTGCTACTCACACCAACCTGCTATTTCCCTGAAATTATAATAGCATTATCATCATTAATACCCGCAATAATTTTGGGCGTGCTGCCAGCATGAATAAGTTTAAGACTTTTTACATTGCCCTTTAAAGTTAAACCACTTTTTAACTGAGGTACATAAGTGAAATTACTTTTGCCATCGCCCAATAAAAGTATACCATGGTTGGCACTATACCTGCCAAATTTAATCCTCGTCCATGTATTATTACCAGCAAGCAATATATCCTTTTTACCGTCTTTATTCAGGTCTTCCATTACGATACCATAAACGGGTGAATATTGCGCCGGTAAAGCAAGTGTATGCTGAATAAAACCTTTGCTGCCCTGGTTTTCAAGGTACACCGTTTCCATGGTTTCGGCTTTTAACAGGCCTGCATCTTTCAGTTGCTCCGGTGTAAAAACATCATTGATTGTTGCAGTAGCATACGCCGAGTATTCAAGAAATTTTTTCTTTAAGCCTGGAAGTTGGTCAGTGAGGTCATCCCTTGAAGCAGCGGGGTAAGAAACCCCTCCGATATAATAGCAAAACACCGGATCAATGGAACCATTACCATCAAAATCTTTATAGTAGATATTCATGGGTTCTTTTTCAGTAGCATGAAACTGCGTATTGGTTCCGCAGTTACCAATTACCAAATCAAGGTCGCCATCGCCATCCATATCGGCTGCACTGATGCGGTTCCACCAGCCAGTACTTGCAAAATGTATGTACGTTGAAGATGCATCAGAAAGTATTCCTTTTGCATTGATAAAAACTTTAACAGGCATCCACTCTCCTACAACAACAAGGTCGGGCTGCTTGTCATTATTGATGTCCATCCACAGCGCATCTGTAACCATTCCCGGTTGCATTAATGCAGCGCAATTTTTTTGGGTTGCATCAGTAAAGGTGCCTTTACCATCATTTAGCAAAATATAACTGCGGGGTGCAGTTGGATATTTTCCTGGTACTACCCTGCCTCCTACAAAAAGATCAATATCTCCATCACCATCTATGTCCGCTGCTTTAACACATCCTTTACTGGCCAGCAGTGTAGGGATTGCATTTTCTTTTTTTACAAAATTTCCTTTACCATCATTCAGGTAAAGCCTATCCTGGTAAGCAGTATCGTTTTCATTATACTCAAATCCGCCACTGGCAACATACAAGTCCTGATCACCATCATTATCTGCATCAAAAAAAGTTGCAGCCACATCTTCGCTGGCAGCATCTTTTACAAATGCAGGTGTGGATTTCGGTGAAAAAGTATTGTTTTTATTTTGCATAAAAAGTTGTGCCGCTTCGCCCTTAGCGCCGCCCATAAAAAAATCTTCCAACCCATCTTTATTTACATCGGCCACATCTATGCAAGGGCCCTGGCGACTGAGGTAATTTGGCAACAATGTCTGCACCGTAAAATCGCTAAACGAATTTTCTTTATGGTGTACCCCCGGTAATATAGTTTGAGTTAACAGGCTTTTATTTTTATCTGCAACAGTATCATAGTTCCATCTTCCACCTGCGTCAGCAATTTTAATAACGATTGACTGATTGGGTTTTACAGAAATTAATTTTTGATACTGATCATTTGGCCAAATAACAAGTATGGAATCAATGAGGGCGTTTTTTCCTACACCAAAATTCAATACCGGATCGCTGGAAGATTGAAACCCACGTACAGGTGATTGCTCCTGGTAAAACTGTTGCCCTTTACAAAACAACTTCACCTTTGTACCAATACCTCTTTGGTTTGCCAAACCTCCGTCCAGTTGCACCCGCAGGTAATTATTTTTGATGAGCACCTCACTGTTGTTTTTGTAAACGCCTGCAAAATCATTTGAGTTGTTTATCACCAAATCAAGGTCACCATCATTATCCAAATCAACATAAGCTGCACCAGCCGATACCCCCTTTTTATCAAATCCCCAATCGGTAGTTTTTTTAAGAAAAGTACCATTGCCCTGGTTTTTAAAAATGTAGTTGGCTGTTTCATTTGTGGGCATTTTACGGATGTATTCCGGAATGGGATCTACCGAATCTTTATGCATCGTTCTTACAACACGATCGACAGAATATTTTAAAAAATCCATTTCAGTGTAATCCTTTACATATCCGTTTGTAACAAAAAGATCTTTGTACCCATCATTATCATAATCTCCAAATAATGCCGCCCAACTCCAGTCTGTGTTGGAAACGCCGGCCAGTTGGCCTACTTCGCTAAAGGTTCCATCGCCGTTATTTTGCTGTAGCATGTTGCGGCTGTATTGATAGTAAAACCCTTGTGTAAACAGGTATTGAAACTTATCAAAATTCTCTGCACCGCTATGCATTTTATTTGTCTTATTGTCTTCCGGCAACATGTCTAATGTAACCAAATCTGTAAGCCCGTCATTGTTATAATCAGCCGCATCAGAGCCCATAGAGTACAGGGAAATATCATCCATAGCACTTCTAAGTTGCTCCGTAAAAGTTCCGTTACGGTTATTAATAAATAAATAATCAGGCTCGTTAAAATCATTTGAAACTGAAATATCAGGCCAGCCATCATTGTTAAAATCGGAGATGGCAACACCCAAACCAAAAGTGAGTACATTAGAAGTGATGCCTGCCTCGTCGCTTACATTGGTAAAATGGTTGTTATCGTTTCGGTATAATTTACTTGCATAATCCGGGTTCCTTTCCTTTCTTAATGCAGGATTGTCCTGCACTCCGGCTGTATATTTTTGTATAGAATGGTTGATGATAAAACAGTCAAGATCTCCATCTTTATCATAATCAAAAAATGAAGCCTGGGTAGAATAGCCATTATCTGCAAGGCCATACTCAGCTGCCTTTTCAGAAAAGGTGAGATCGCCATTATTTATAAACAATAAATTTTTTCTAAGATCAGGATTTATATCTGCACTACGACAAATATAAATATCCAACTTGCCATCACCGTTAACATCCGCCATAGTGGCTCCGGTACACCATCCCTGCATTTTATCTACGCCGCTGCGTTCGGTAATATCTTCAAATTTAAAATTGCCTTTATTTAGAAAAAGCCTGTTACGTACCATATTGCCTGTAAAGAGTACATCCTGCAAACCATCGTTGTTTATATCTCCTATAGCAACACCGCCACCATTATAGAAATAAATATAGTTCGCTACATTCAGTGGCCCATCTTCAAAAAGCGTATTCTTAAAATTTATACCCGTGCTGGTTTCACTCAATTCGGTAAAAAGCGTCTTATCATTTTCGGTTTTGCACCCTGCAAGAAAAACACTCAAAAAAAATATACCTGTAAGAAGAATAAAAGCACGTAACATAAAATATTTTTAAATGATCGGAAGATGCTTAAAAAAAAGATTCCACCGAATTTATAACCTTCGGTGGAATCTTCACTATAAAATTTCAAATAAATTAATTCTTATCCCACCATAATGGCGTAGTTAATTTGTCGCCTCCTGAGCCTAACAATGGAACAGCTGCATCAACCGCTGTTTTGTTATTTTGCTTCTCTGATAACAGGAATGGAATCCTTCTTATCCATTGTGTTTTTGGATCTGGAATATCCGGGTTTTCAGAATTGGCTACAGGGTAAAGAATAAATGTACGGCTTCTTCTGTAGTCTGCCCAAGCTTCAGTTCCATCCGGAAATATAGCCAGCCATTTTTGAATAGCAATCTGCTTTTTCTGAGTAGGCACATCTGCTGCGAATTTTATCGGAGCATCAGATACCGCCGGCGAATTCAGGAAATCTCCAGGTGCTACCGGTACATTGATACTGTTGATGTAGGCTGTTATAGCAGCCGCATCTGTTATACCCCATTGTTTCATTGAATTGGTAATACCAGCTTCATACAATTCCTTTGCTGTACCACCCATACTCCAACCCAATAAAGCTCCTTCTGCACGCAGAAAGTAAGCTTCTGCCACAGACATAATATTTTGCGGCGTTTCAAGAAAATTATCATTACCGGCAAAATCTGCCGACGACCAACGCTTACCAACTTTAGCATTTGCCGTTGCTAAATTCGCAGATTCAGTTAATTGTGTAGCAGTAAGTCCATTTCTTAAACCATCATATTTTCCATTTCCATTAGGATTGGATTTGGTTGCGCCATCCGGAAGGAAATAAACAGGCAAACGGGGATCCTGGTAGCCTTTTAAAACTGACTCCATGGATGCACTCATTCGGAATTCATTCCAATCAGACATTCTTGAAAGCCCATTATTATCATCTCCTTTTAAACTTTTTTGAATCAATGCATCATCTCCGGGACTATCTGTAAAAGCACCCGCTGCAACCGCAGCCTCAGCTTCAGTTTTTGCACGTGCAGGATCAACTTTAGATATTCTTAGTGCCAAACGAAGTCGTAACGTATTTGCAAATTTTATCCATTTGTTTACATTACCGCCATAAATCAGGTCAAAAGTTCCATAGGGGGTTTCACTTGTTTTTGTTTTTAATACAGCAACTGCCGCACCCAATTTTTTAAAGAAATCATCATATATCTTATCCTGTGCATCGTAAGCTACAGAGTTACCTGGCTGGCCTGCCTGGAAATATGGAATAGGTCCCCAGTAATCAGTTACCCTGTGAAAGCCAAGCACCCAAACAATATCAGCCAATGCAGCTTCAGCCGATCCTGGTGCTGCCGCTTTAGTGATGGATTGTAACTGTGGTACCATGTCTGTATAAATTGGGTTGAACGCAGCACCCACCCAGTCCATTCTTATGTTCAATCTGTCTGAGGG